>NZ_JADPKL010000096.1:0-118978 GCF_023073935.1 Bradyrhizobium sp. 147
CCGAAAGATCCCACGGTCGGGACGAAGAGCTGGCCTGCAATCGAACAAAGAGCTGATCATAAATCTTGACACACCAAACCCCCATGTGAGCAATCCAGACTGTACCCGCAGAGACATTTCTGAATTGCTTTTCTTCGCTCGCAATGACGGCGGTAAAACAACATCGAGATTCCGGGGCTAGCGCTACGCGCATCTCGGACGGGAGGAGAGAGAGGCCATGAGCAACGATCTCGAACAGCTCACCGCACTCAACCGCGACTATGTCGCTTCGGTCCAGAACTGCGACGTCAAGCGCTTCGACGAGATCCTGGCGGCGGAGTTCTACTGCTCCAATCCCGACAAGACGCTGGTCGACCGTGCGGCCTTCCTGGAGCAGACGGCGCGGCCGATCGCGATCCGCAATCTGCATGAGCACGACGTCATCATCCGCATCATGGGCGATTTCGCCATCATCCACGCCGCGACGAGCTACACCATGGCGGACGGCCAGCATGCTACGGGACGATATACCGATTGTTGGGCGAAGCAGAACGGCAAGTGGCTGGCGGTGTCGGCGCACGTGTCACGGTGAGTTAGGCACACAGCCGGCATCCCCGGCGCTATCATGCCCCGCGAAGGCGGAGCATCCAGTACTCCGCGGCGGTTCGTTCACGCAACTTCCGTCGCAGCGTATTGGATCGCCCGGTCAAGGCCGGGCGATGACACAGTGGTTGTGTCAGCTATCGAACACGATCACGCTGCGCAGCGTCTTGCCGGCTTTCATGTTGGCAAAGCCCTCGTTGATCTCGCTTAGCTTCAGCTTGGCCGAGATCCAGTCCTCCAGGTGCAGCCGGCCGCGCAGGTAGAAATCGACCAGGCGCGGCATGTCGACGCGGAAATGGTTGGAGCCCATCGAGGAGCCCTGGATCTTGCGCTCGCGCAGGAAGTCGAAGCCGTGCAGCTCGATCTTCTGTCCGAACGGGATCATGCCGACGATGGTCGCGGTGCCGCCGGAGGCGAGCATGCCGAACGCCTGCTCGGCGGTCTCCTTGCGGCCGAGCACCTCGAACGAATGATGCACGCCGCCATTGGTGAGGTCGCGCACCTGCTTCACGACGTCACCATCGGCGGGATTGATGATGTCGGTCGCGCCCAGCTTGGTCGCGAGCTGCAGCTTGGCCGGATTGGTATCGATGGCGATGATGCGGCCGGCGCCGGCGATCTGCGCGCCGTTGATCGCGGCCATGCCGACGCCGCCGCAGCCGATCACCGCCACGGTCTCGCCGGCCGTCACCTTTGCCGTGTTCACCACCGCGCCATAGCCGGTGATAACGCCGCAGCCGATCAGCGCGGCGAGATCGAGCGGCATTTCCTTCCGGATTTTGACGATCGCATTCTCGTGCACCAGCATCTGCTCAGCGAAGGACGAGAGGTTAAGAAACTGGTGCAGCTTCTCAGGTTTCGCCCACTGCATCCGGTCGGAGACGCCCGGCAGCATCTTCACCGTCGTGTCGGTGCAGAGCACGGTGCGACCCGTCGTGCAATTGTCGCAAGTGCCGCAGAAGACCGAGAGGCAGGTGACGACGTGATCGCCCGGCTTGACGTAAGTGACGTCGGAGCCGACCTGTTCGACCACGCCGGCGGACTCGTGCCCAAGCACCGCGGGTAACGGATGCGGATAGAGGCCTTCCATGAAGTGCAGATCGGAATGACAGAGCCCGGCGACTGCGGTGCGGATCAGGACCTCGCGCGGGCCGGGCTTCGGCAGGCTGATGTCCTCGATGACGAGCGGCTGATTGACTTCATAGAGGACGGCGGCCTTCATCGGTGTTTCCTCATGCTGTTTCGTTGAGTGCATTCCTCACCTCTCCCTATGGGAAAGGTGAAAGGAGCCTACGCCGCCAGAACCAGTTCGCCAACCTCGCTCATGGTGGCGTCGCGATCGCCGAGCAGCAGCGCGGCGATCTTCTGCTGCACTGGATTTTCCGTCAGCCGGAACGGATCGCTCGGCAGGACGCGATGGTCGATCACGAGCCGCGACAGCAGCAGCCGGCGCGCGTCGCCGCGCATGTCGTGGATGCGATGCGATTCCCAGGCGAGCGCGACGGCGCTCGCGACATGATAGAGCAGGCTGGTGGCGCGCCGCGCATCGGCCTCGTATTCGACCTTGGCAGCGACCTCTCGCGCGAAGCCGACGGCGCCATCGGTGAGGCGGCGCAGATTATCGCGCCAGGCCTGTGGCACGGAGGCGCTGTCGTCGAGCTGGGCATGCAGATCGGCCGCGAGCGCGGACTCCGCGCCATGACGGCCGACCGCGCGCCGCAGCGCATCGATCGCGACAATGTTGCCGGTGCCTTCCCAGACCGAGCCGAGATGCGCATCGCGCAGCAGGCGCGCGGTGGCGAATTCCTCGATATAGCCGATGCCGCCGCGCATCTCGAGCGCATCTCCGCAGACCTTTCGCGCGTCGCGCGTGGCGCGGAACTTCAGCGTGGGGGTGAGAATGCGCAAGAGCGCCGCCGCATCCTGGCTGCCGGCTTCGGCGCGGTCGAGCGCGTCGGCGGTGAGGAAGCTCATCGACAGCGCTTGCTCGACCGGCAGCATGATTTTCAGCATCTGCCGGCGACCGAGCGGCAGGTCGATGATGCGATTGCCGAACACGACGCGGTTCTTCGCGACGGCAAGCGCGTCGTGATAGGCCCGGCGCATCAGCGCGGTGGATTTGACACCATTTGAGAGCCGCGACGAGTTCACCATCTCGGCCATCTGCACGAACCCACGGTCGAGCTTGCCCACTGCGTAGGCGATCGCGCCTTCGAGCTTGATCTCGCCCGAAGCCATCGAGCGGGTGCCGAGCTTGTCCTTGAGACGCACGATCCGGTAGCTGTTTTGCGAGCCGTCGTCGAGGAAGCGCGGCATCAAGAACAGGCCTACGCCGCGCGTGCCCGGGCCGGCGCCTTCAGGACGCGCCAGCAGCATCACGATCTTGGCGTCGGCGTTCGAGCAGAACCATTTTTCGCCGTAGAGGCGCCAATGGTCGCCTTCCTGCACCGCGCGGGTCGTCAGCGTGCCGACGTCGGAGCCGCCTTCTTTCTCGGTCATGAACTGGCCGCCCTGGGTCAGCTTGCTCATGTCGGTCTGGGTCAGGCCATCCAGATATTTCGCCTTCAGCGCTTCACTGCCGAAATTCGCCAACAGTTTTGCGCAGCCGTCGGTGACGTTGATCGGGCAGCCCATGCCGAATTCGGTCTGGTTGAACAGGAAGGTGAAGGCGTGCTTGGCCACCACGGGATATTTGTCCGGCCAGCCCATGATGCCCTTGCGGATCGAGAGCGCGTGGATGCCGAATTCGCCGAACGCGGCCTTCTCTAGCTCGCGATAGGCCGGATGATACTCGATCCATTGTATGTCGCGGCCGAACTTGTCGCGCTGATGCAGGATGGGCGTGTGCCGGTCGGCAAGCCGCGCGCATTCGTCGAGCTGGCCGCCGGCGAGTTCGCCGAGGCGATCGAGATGCGGCTCGATATGGCGGAACAGCGTGTCCGGCAGATGGATGCGCAAGAGGTCCGTCAGTCCGGGATCGGCGCGGTAGAAATTCATGCCAGTGGTATCGGGTGCCAGCAGGCCGGATGGCTCGACCGCGATACGTGCTGGCGGCGCTGGGATCGGCTTGTGCATGATCGTCCTCTCGTTTCCGCCCGACGGCAATTCTTTGCGCTTGCCGCTTGGGATGATGTCGATCATGCTCCAGAGGCGAATGCGGATAAAGCCGCAAATCGTCAGGGCGGCATGATCGCCGTGAGGGAGCAATTCACTCTGCGGAATTGTGACCGCCCCGGCTGGTCGTCCGCGCAGACCATGCTTAGATCAACGGCTCCTTGTCTGCGAGAGATCACGCCATGGAACACCCAAAATACAGGATCGCGCTCATCATCGGCGCCGGCGAAGGATTGAGCGCCTCGCTGGCAAGGCTCTTTGCGGCCCAGAACATCCGCGTCGCCCTTGCCGCGCGCAAGATCGAGAAGCTGGGCGCGCTCTGCACCGAGACCGGGGCCAAAGCCTATGCCTGCAACGCCACGGAGCCAGAGGAGGTTGAGCGATTGTTCGGCCTGGTCGAGCGCGAGATCGGCACGCCCGACCTCGTCGTCTACAACGCCAGCGGGCGCACGCGCGGACCGCTCGTCGACCTGGTCCCTGCCGATGTCGCGCACGCCATCGCGGTCAGCGCTTATGGCGGCTTCCTGGTGGCGCAGCAGGCGGCCAAGCGTATGCTGCCGAACAGGCACGGCGCGATCCTGTTCACCGGCGCCTCCGCCAGCGTCAAGGGCTATGCGCAGTCGGCGTCGTTTGCGATGGGCAAGTTCGCGCTGCGCGGACTCGCACAGAGCATGGCGCGCGAATTGTCGCCGCAGGGCATCCATGTCGCGCATTTCGTCATCGACGGCGCTATCCGCAGCGCGACGCGGACCGAGCCGGCCGACAAGCCGGACTCGATGCTCGACCCTGACGCCATCGCGCAGAGCTATTGGAACGTGTTGCAGCAGCCGCGCAGCGCCTGGAGCTGGGAGCTGGAGCTGCGGCCATGGGTGGAGACGTTTTGAGGCGGTGTTTTGAGGCAATAACGTCACAACAATCGTCATCGCGAGCGAAGCGAAGCAATCGAGATATCTTCGCGGAGACAAACTGGATTGCTTCGTCGCCAGCGCAGACTTGCGTCGCAATTTTGTCGCGGGCTGCTCGCCATGACGAAGAGAGGGAGCGACATGACCACGGAAACCACCATCGATACCGGCACCAACGAGCTGCTCTGCGTCATCCGCGAGCGCGTCGCTGTCATCACGCTGAACCGGCCGGAGGCGCGCAACTCGCTGTCCGATACGTTAACGCCGGCGCTGCGCACGATGATCCGGAGCTGCGGCGAGAACCCTGATGTCGGCGCACTGCTGCTCACCGGCGCGGGCGAAGCGTTCTGCGCCGGCGGCAACGTCAAGGGCATGGGTGCGCATCGCGATTCAAAGAAGCTGGAGATGTCGCTTGAGGATCGCATCGCCGATCTCCAGGAGCGGCAGCGCCTGCTCACCGGCGCGCTGGTGTCGGTGCGCAAGCCCACCATCGCCGCCCTACCCGGCCCCGCAGTCGGCGCCGGGCTTGCCATCGCCATGGCCTGCGACATCCGCATCGCCGCGCAATCTGCGTTCGTTGCCACCGGCTACGCCCGCATCGCGCTCAGCGGTGATTACGGCATCGCCTGGCTGCTGACCCGGCTGGTCGGCACCGCGCGGGCGCGCGAATTGATGTTCACCGGCGATCGCGTCGATGCCGCGCGCTGCGAGGCGATCGGCCTCGTCAATCGCGTCGTGCCCGACGACTTGCTGCAAGCCGAGGCTTTCGCGCTGGCCAAATCGCTCGCCGAAGGCCCTCGCCTCGCGCTGCGCTACATGAAGGACAATCTCGACGAAGCCCTGCTCTTCGACTTCGAGACCGCGCGCGACCACGAGGCCGAGCGGCTGGTGCGCCTCACCGCGACCGCCGATCACAAGGAGGCCGTGCAGGCCTTCATCGAGAAGCGCAAGGCGGTGTTCACGGGGAAGTAGGCCGAAGAAGGCTGCGTGAAGGCAAAAAAATGCCCGGCTCTGGCTTGGCCAGGCCGGGCTCGGAGTGTGTCAGGCCGAGGCTGAGGGGCTGTCGGCCTGACGGGAAAGGGCGGCGAGGCGCCAGCTCGCACAGGGAATGTCTTTCGGTGCGACCGCGATCTTCTTGTCGAAGCGCACCAGCTTCCAATCGTCGGGATGATTGACGAAAGCGAAGCCGGATTTGCGGGCGAGCGAGATCATGGTCTCGTTGGAGCGCAGCGTCTCGCCAAAGATGTGCTCGGCGCGCAGCGCAGCGGCGCGGCATTCCAGGTTCTTCAGAAGCGCAGTGGCGATGCCGTGACCGTGCCAGCGGTCGTCGACCGACAGGCCGAACTCGACCGCTGCGGTCTCGGCATGGAGCGCATAGCGCATTTCGGCGACGATAGTCTCGAAGCCGTCGACCATCATGGTCGCCACCACGGTGAAGCGCTCGCGCTCTCCGACATCGAGGAAATCGTGCAGGAGTCCCTTCGGCAATTCGCTGATCGCGCCGAAGAAACGGTTGTAGCGGGACCGGGTCGAGAGCGACCGGAAATAATGCTGGAGCTCCTCTGTGTCGCGCGGCTCGGCGAAGCGAACATTGAGCGTCTCACCCTGCCGGGTGCGCAGCGAATCGGAATATTGCCTCAGGTCTTCCAGACGAAGCGTACTCATGACACATGCCGCAAAGGGAAAGGGACCGCCGGCGCCCCTGTGATCAGGCGGCGCCGGCCTGGCGGCCGATCAGGCCCGCCAGAAGGGTTTGTCGGCTTCATAAGCCACATCGCTCCAAGTCAGGCCGACGTCCTGCAGATCACGCGCAGTCCAGTTGGTGAGCTCGCGCCGGGTCCGGTAGCGTTCGTGCCAGATGTGGAGGGTGTCGCCGATCTGGTGGATCAGGCTCGGCGCATGATGATTTGTCATCGAATTTTGGGTCAAGGTAGACATCTTCAGCTCCTAGAGCTAACCTGAGCGCTAATATCTGCCTGCTGCTGCGCCGCGACAAACGACAATTTGTACCTTTCCGCATGAAATAACGTCATACATCCTGCTGCCAAATGACTGCCAGATTGCCATCCCTGAACGGATTGCGAGCGTTCGAGGCCGCCGCGCGCCATCTCAGTTTCACGTTGGCGGCGACCGAACTGAACGTGACCCAGACCGCGATCAGCCATCAGATCCGCAGGCTGGAGGAGGAGCTCGGCATCCGCCTGTTCGTCCGGCAGAACCGCGCGCTGACGCTCACGCCGGAAGCGCGTGACTATTTGCCGGGCGTCCGCGCTGCCTTCAACGATCTCCGCCTCGCCACCGACCGGTTGCTGCGCAAGGACGACGACAAGGTGCTGACCGTGTCGACGCTGGCTTCGCTCGCCGCAAAATGGCTGCTGCCGCGGCTAACCGATTTCCAGGAGCAGCACCCCGGCATCGACGTACGCATCACCACCTCGACCAGTCTTGTCGACTTCCAGCGCGACGACGTCGATGCCGCGATCCGCTACGGCCGCGGCCAGTGGCCGGGCTTGCGTGCCGACTGGCTGATGGCGGACGAGCTGTTTCCGGTGTGCAGTCCCTCCCTACTGCGCGGCGACAAGCCGCTACGCCGGCCCGAAGACCTGCGAAACCATTCGCTGCTGCACACCTCGAATGCCAACAGCGACGATTGGCGGCTGTGGCTGACGGCGGCGGGCCAGCCAGCCGATATCGCCAGGCAGCCCGGCATCACTTTCGACATGATCTTCATGACCATCCAGGCCGCGATCGACGGCATCGGCGTCGCGATGGGCCGGACCTCCTACGTTCAGGACGATATCGCCAAGGGCCGCCTCGTGGTGCCCTTCAAGATCGCGCTGCCGGCCGATGCCGGCTTCTACCTCGTCTCGCCGGAGGGCCGCCGCGAAGCGCCGAAATTGGCCGCTTTCCGGGACTGGATGATCGCTGCGACGCAAAACAAGACCTGAACAATCATCAGCTTTCTCGGCAAAACCGATTGACTCGCCTCCCACCCTGCGGGAAGGGGTATGACAGATTGTCGCAGCATCAATCTGTCGCCTTGCCGTGAAGATGAGTTCCGGCCGGCCACGCCTTTCCAAAGGGGGAGACCGCAATGGCTGGATCAGCCGCATCGACCAATCCACCCGCAATCAAGTCGCGCATTGGCGCCATCCTGCGCGCCACCTCCGGCAATTTCCTCGAGCAGTTCGACTTCTTCCTGTTCGGCTTCTACGCCGCCGCGATCGGCAAGGCGTTCTTTCCCTCCACCGATGAAACAGCGTCGCTGCTCAACACCTTCGGCGTGTTCTGGCTCGGCGCCTTGATGCGCCCCGTCGGCGCGATCGTGCTCGGCGCATACATCGACCGCATCGGCCGCCGCCAGGGCCTGATCGTCACGCTCGGCATCATGGCCTTCGGCACCGTCGTCATCGCGTTCTGCCCGAGCTACGCGACCATCGGTATCGCGGCACCCGTCATCGTGCTGATCGGGCGCCTGCTGCAGGGCTTCTCCGCCGGTGTCGAGCTCGGCGGCGTGTCGGTGTATCTTGCGGAAATCGCAACGCCCGGCAATCGCGGCTTCTACACCTCGTTCCAATCGTCGAGCCAGCAGGTCGCGATCTTCGTGGCTTCGATCCTCGGCTTCATCCTCTCCGAGGTGATGCCGGCCGACACCGTCGCCGCTTGGGGCTGGCGCATTCCCTTCTTCGTCGGCTGCCTGATCATTCCGCTGATCTTCGTCCTGCGGCGGACGCTGGAGGAGACGCCAGCCTTCCTCGCCATGAAGAAGCACCCGACGACCAGCGAGGTGTTCGCCTCCGCGCTCGCCAACTGGCGCATCGTCATCCTCGGCATGATGATCGCGATCCTGACCACCACGACGTTCTATTTCGTCACGGTGTACACGCCGACCTTCGGCAAGACCGTGCTGAAGCTGTCGACACAGGACGCGTTGCTGGTCACGCTGCTCGTGGCAGTCACCAATTTCATCTGGAATCCGGTCGGCGGTGCGCTGTCCGATCGCATCGGCCGCAAATCGGTGCTGCTCGCCATCGCCGGCCTCTCACTCGTCACCGCCTATCCTGCGCTGCACTGGCTGGTGGCGGCGCCGACTTTCGGCAAGCTGCTCGCAGTTGAGATGATGTTTTCGTTCTATTTCGGCGTCTACAGCGGCACCATGCTCGGTGCTCTCGTCGAGATCGTGCCGGCGCATGTGCGCACCACCTGCTTCTCGCTTGCGTTCGCGCTCGCCGCCGCGCTGTTCGGCACCTTCACGCCCCTCGCCTCGACCTGGTTGATTGAGGGGACCGGCGACAAGGCCTCGCCCGGCTTCTGGCTGATGTTCGCAGCCCTGCTCGGCATCATCGCGGCGTCGACGGTGTATCGCGGCGGCGGCAAGGCAGTACCGACCTACGATGCCGTGCCGGAGCCGGTGGCGGGACACTGACGGTCACTCCGGAGGCACGCTCCTTCACCTCTCCCGTAAAAACGGGGCGAAGGAGCACACCTCCGCTGCGGTCGCAGTTCAGGCTACAATTCCACCACCACGTAGTCGCTCTCGACCTTCACCGGGATAGTCTCCGCGACATACGGCCCCTTCACCACGGTCGCGCCCGGCTCGACATGGGCCGGATAGGCCTTCACGCGGAAGCGGCGGGGATCGCAATAGGACTGGCCGGTGCGGATGTCGAACTCCCAGCCGTGCCAGGGGCAGCGGATGATCTCGCCGAGTTTCGTATATTGGATCTCGCCGGGATCGTTCGATTGCGCGAGGCCGATCAGCGGGCCCTCGCACAGCGCCGCGCCCTGATGCGGGCAGCGGTTCATCAGGCCGAAATACTCGCCCTTGACGTTGAACACCGCGATCGGCCGTCCGTCGATCTCCAGTAATTTTCGCGTGCCCGGCGGAAGCTCGTCGACCGCGGCAATCACATGGCGCGCCATATCTGTCTCTTCCGCATGATCTTATCGAAAAACCGCTTCACACTTTTTCGGATCATGCGGCTAGTCCGTAGAGCTTCTTGGCATTGCCGAGATAGAACGCCTCGCGATTGGCTTCGCTGACGCCGGCCGGCAGCACGCGCGAGGGCTCATCATAGTCCCAATGCGGATAGTCGGTCGCAAACAGGAGGCGATCCCAACCGATCCAGTTGATGACGTCGAACAGCTCCTCGCGGCGCTCCGGGTCCTCCATCGGCTGCGTCGTCCACCACACCTGCTCGCGGATATATTCGGACGGCGGCCGCTTCACATGCGGCACCTCACTGCGCAGCCGCTGCCAAGCCTTGTCGAGCCGCCACGCCAGCGACGGCGCCCAGCCGAAGCCGGCTTCGATCATCACCATCTTCAGTTTCGGGAAACGCTCGAACACACCTTCCAAAACCAGACTCGCGAGCGCCGATTGCTGGCACTGCGAATGTCCCACCATCTCCTCGATGTAATAGGAAGGCCAGCCCGACGGCGTGATCGGATTGCCGCCGAAGCCGAAGGCGTGCACGCCGACGGGAAGGCCGGCTTCTTCTGCGGCCTGATAGATCGGCCAGTAGCGGCGCTGGCCGAGCGGCTCGACGTTGCGGCTGAGCAGCAGCACCTGCACGAAGTTCTTGTCGCCGGCCCGCTCGCGGATCTCGGCGGCGGCCGTCAGGCCATCTTCATTGCCGACGACGATCGAGGCCTTCAGGCGCTTGTCCTTGCTGGTCCATTTGTCGATCTGCCAGTCGTTGATCGCCGAGCACAGCGCGGCCGAGAGTTCGTGATTGCGGATGCCCTGGCCGGTGTTGAGCGGATTGAGCACGCCGAGTTGCACGTTGTTAGGGTCGAGCAGTTGCTTCTGCATGAAAGACAACGAAGAGCCCTGCGGGCCGCCTTCCGGCGGATAGGCGTCGCGGCGCGAGGCGTTAGGCTGGGCCTTCGGATAGGGCGGGCCTTCCATCATGCCCTGATAGGCGTGGACGCCATAGATGTCGAGGTGATGCTGCCAGCGTTTGGCGAGGTAGGGATAGAGCTCGGTGTGGGTGGCGCGGGCCGGATGGATGTCGCAATCCGCGATCGCGGTTTTCGCAGTCAGTGGGGAAGCAGCTTCTGGACTTTCGCGAAACTGGATATTCATCGCCTTGCCTCCTTTGGCAGCGGGCTAAGTCAGGCGGGGATAGGTCGCATACGGATTGTCGATCATGATCTTGCGCACGAGATCGGGGGACAGACCTTCGGGCAGCGCCTCCTGGCCATCGAACTGCCAGTGCGGATAGTCCGTGGAGAATAGGACCAATTCGTCCGACTGCATATGATCAAACAGCCGAATTAATGTCTCCGGTTCCGGCGGCGCATCAAAGGGCTGTAACGAGAAGCGAATGTTGCTGCGCACAATCTCCAGCGGCGCGCGATCGACCCAGGGCGTCTCCATCCGCACCCCGCGCCAGAACTTGTGCAGGCGCCAGAGATAGGGCGCGATCCAGGAGACGCCGGACTCCAGCATCACCATTTTCAGTCGCGGATATTTGGCGAACACGCCCTCGACGATCAGGCTGGTGAGCTGGGTCTGGAACGCCTGGGCCTGACCGACATAATCCTCGATGTGATAAGACCCCCACCCCACAGCAGTGGGCGGATTGTGGTAGGCGGAACCGGCGTGGACGCCGACCGGGAGTTCCAGCCGTTCCGCAGCTTCGTAGATCGGCCACAGCGCACGCTTGCCGAGCGGTATGTCGCCCATGACCAGCATGAGCACCTGCACGAAGCGGCGATCTTGCGCGCAGCGCTCGATCTCGGCGACCGCCTTCTCGACGCTTTGCGTGGGGATCACGATCGAGCCGCGCAGGCGCGGATCGCGATCGAGCCACTCCTTCACGAGCCAGTCGTTCAGCGCGCGGCAGAAGGCCGCCTGCATGTCCTCGGAGAACACCATCTGCACGCCGTACAGAGGATTGCAAATGGCGAGCTTGAGCTGGAAACGATCGAGCACATGGCGCTGCATGTCCTGCAGGCTTTCGCCGGGCTTGCCCTTCTCGGGGCGCCAATCGGGACGCGCCACGATCGGCGAGTTCTGCGGATAGGATTGCGAGACGAGATCGACCATGCCGCGCGTCGTCACCTGATCGCGCCAATAATCGTTCAGGTACGGCAGCAGACTGGTCAGATGCGGCACGGCCGGATGCACGTCGCAATCGACAGCGCCGGCGATCAGGGACGCCATGACATCTCCTTCACGTTTCCCTGTGGAGTTCTTAATCTCGTCTTCTCGCGGGCAGCGCCTGGCCGCCCCGCTTTGTCTCCGCCATTCAAGCAGGCCTGCCCGCCGCCTGCAACTCGGCCAAGGCTTCCGTCTATGCTAGCAAGGCTGATCACAGTTGCGAGGATCAGAGGTGAAGGACATGAAAGAACTCGTCGGCATTGCGGAACAGGTCGCGGCCAAACTGATCGCGCGCAAACAGACGATTGCGGTGGCAGAATCCTCGGCCGGTGGCCTGATCTCGGCCAGCCTGCTCGCCGTGCCCGGCGCGTCCGCCTATTTCCTCGGTGGGACCGTGGTCTACACGCGCGACGCCAGGCGCGTGCTGATGGATATTTCGGACGACGGCATGAAGGGCTTTCGATCCTCATCGGAGCCCTACACGAAACTGCTTGCCGAGCGGATGCGAACGCGCTTCGGGTGCGACTGGGGCCTGTCCGAAACCGGCGCCGCCGGTCCCACCGGCAACCGCTACGGCGACGCCGCCGGCCATAGCTGCATGGCGGTGGCGGGCCCTACGGCAGAGGTGATGACGCTGGAGACGGGCAGCAACGACCGGTTCGGCAACATGCAGGTGTTCGCGGCAGCGGCGCTGAGGTTGTTGCTGAAGAAGCTGCAAGCCTGACGCAAGGTAGGGCGATCGCATATGACTTTTGGAGGCGCCTGAGCGCACGCCTCGTCCTTCGAGACGACCGCTTCCAGCGGTCTCCTCAGGATGAGGCCACGTTGGCGCTCGTTGAAACTGTTCCCGCACACTCCGCCCTCATCCTGAGGGCCTGCCGAAGGCGGGCGTCTCGAAGGATGGCCGCAGGCGAGGAGTGTTGCGATCGCCCTGCCATCGCAAACAGAGCTTTGAAGAACGACGGCGGGGGCTGGCGCTCGTGGTTCAATGGATCTCACCTCGCCAAATGCCGCGTGAAAATCCGCACCACGTGCCCCTTCACCCGCGGCGCTTCGTCGTAGAGGTCTGACGCGATCCGCTCGATGGTCTCGCGCAGCGACAGGAATTGCGCCTGGCGCGCGCTGCTTTCGGTGCCCTGCATGCCCGCGAGTTCGTCCATCGCGGCGTCGCTGATCTGGCACTGCACCACATCGCCATCGTTCAGCATGGTGAAGCGAAAGGCCAGCCGTTCGAGATCATGGCCAATGATCTTGTCGCGCATGAGTGGCATCAAGTCGTCCCGGTCGAGCCCCCGCGCCGGACAATGCTGAAAATTTCTTCGCTTGTCACCATGTCCAGGGGTGGGTTAGCCTAGGGCGTAACCCACCTATTGTCGCGATAGTGAACTACGCCGAGCGGACTGCGCTTCGTACAGCGGCAGGCCTGACCCGCCTGCGTTCTCAGTAAACGAGGGCAGCGCCTGTGGGTTTCTCCAGCGCAGTCGCCAGGGACTTGTACTCCTCGCAATCACGCCCGCAGATCGCAGCGATGCGGTCCAGGTGAAACATTGCCTGCTCGCGGTTGCCCTGCTCGAGCTGCCAAAGCCCATAATACTGCCAAGTCAGCACGTGATTCGGATCGGCCTTCAGCGCGCGCTCGTACCAAATCTGCGACTGCTTGTAGTCGCCGAGCTTGCGATATGAGTAACCGATGAGATTGGCGACGGCAGGATGATCGTCGTGGCCGAGCGCCTTCAATTGCTCGATCGCGACCGCATAATCGTTGCGCTCGTAGATCGTGTCATAGGCCGCGCGGTAGCCGGCCGCGAATGCGGGATCACCGATGCTGGACTGGCTGTTCGGCTTCTTGCCTTTCTGGGTTGCCCTTGGGTTGGAGCGTTTCGGGTAGCTGGGCTGCGCTTTCTGATCCGAATAGGCGCCCGCATAGGGGTCCGTGGAGCTGACGCCACCACCTCCACCGCCTCCTCCACCGCCCGCGGCCAAGACCGGCGAAGCGAACAGCGCCGCTGCGAACGTTCCCAGCACGACGATTCTGATCATCGCTGTGATCATTCCTATCTCCTGCTTCTGCGGCCCCGGATGACGTGATAACCCTGTCATGGCGGCGATATTCCGGAATGATTGCGCTCTCACGGAGACGCCAGCGTCGGGCGTGCGACAGTCTTGCTGCCAGATCCTGCCGGCAAGCGGGAGGGACGCGCTACTGAAACGCGACCTCGGCGAAACTCCTCAGCTTTCGCGAATGCAGCCGCTCCGATTCCTGCTGCTTGAGCCGCTCCAGGGCCTTCAGGCCAATCTCGAGATGCTGGCCGACGCGACGGCGATAGAACTCGCTGGCCATGCCCGCGAGCTTGATCTCGCCGTGCAGCGGCTTGTCGGAGACGCAGAGCAGCGTGCCGTACGGGACGCGGAAGCGGTAGCCATTGGCGGCGATCGCGGCCGATTCCATGTCGAGCGCGACCGCACGTGATTGCGACAGGCGGCGGATCACCGCCGGCCCGGAAATCTCCCAATTGCGGTTGTCGACGCTCGCGACGGTGCCGGTGCGCATCAGCCGCTTGAGCTCGAAGCCTTCCAGCCCGGTGACGTCCTCGACCGCCTCCTCGAGCGCAACCTGCATCTCGGCCAGGGCCGGGATCGGCACCCACAGCGGTAGCTCGCGATCGAGCACATGATCCTCGCGCACATAACCATGCGCGAGCACGTAATCGCCAAGCCGCTGCGTGTTGCGCAGGCCTGCGCAATGGCCGAGCATCAGCCAGGCATGCGGGCGCAGCACGGCGACATGATCGGTGACGTTGCGCGCATTGGACGGGCCGGTGCCGATATTGATCAGGCTGATGCCGCGATAGCCGGGCGCGACCAGATGGAAGGCCGGCATCTGCGGCACGCGCAATGGCGGCGTGCCGCTGATCGAGCCACCATTGCGCGTGATGACATTGCCCGGCGCGACAAAGGCTTCGAGGCCAGCCTCGCCGGACTGAAGCCGTTGCTGGCAGAGCTGCGCGAAGGCGTCGACATAGAATTGGTAATTGGTGAAGATGACGAAGTTCTGGAAGTATTCGGGATCCGTGCCGGTGTAGTGATAGAGTCGGCGCAGCGAGTAATCGACGCGCGCAGCGCGGAACAGGGATAGCGGCTCGGGCGCGCCGGGCTGGAGCTCGAAGGTGCCGTCGGCGATCGAATCGTCCATCGTGGCGAGATCAGGCACATCGAACGCATCGCGCAGCGAGCGCGTGATGGCCGAGTTCTCGCTGGTGGTGATGGCGGCTTCGATGTTGATGTCGCGGCGATAGGCGAAGTGGATCGGGATCGGCTCGGCGGATTCCCCGATCTCGACGGGAACACCGTGGTTCTGAACCAGCAGGCCGATCTGCTCGGTGAGATAGGCGCGGAACAGATCCGGCCGCGTCACGCTGGTCTCGTGCACGCCGGGACCGGCGACGAAACCGTAGGACAGGCGCGAATCCAGCCGCGCATGCGTCGCGGTGGTGACGCGGACGAAGGGATAATAGGCCCGTACCCGCGTCGTGACCGCTTCGCCGCCAACATAGGCCTCGAACCGGTCGCGCAGGAATTTCGTGTTGCGCTCGTAGATCTCTTCGAGACGGGCGACGGCAAGGCCGGCGTCGGAGAAGGATTCAGTGGCGATGGAGGGTGGAGATTGCATGCTCGACCGAGGGTTGCTGTTTGCAATCGCAGTATAACAAACTGACAGTCGTGGAGATGGCCCGCTTTCGCGCGTCACTTCTCCCGGAACGCCCGCATCAGCTGGTCGTGCAGCGGTTTCATCAGATACGACAGCATGGTGCGGTCGCCGGTCTGGACGAAGGCTTCCACGGGCATGCCCGGGATCATCTTGATGTCGCCGAGACGGGCGATCTCTTGCGCCGGCATCGAGACGCGGATCGTGTAATAGCTCTGGCCGGTGCGCTGGTCGCTGGTGACGTCGGGTGATACGCGGCTGACGACGCCATTGAGCTCAGGCGTGGTGCGCTGGTTGAAGGCGGACAGACGCAACAGCGTCTTCTGGCCGATCTGGAGCTTGTCGATGTCGACCGGGTTGACCTTGGCCTCGACCTGGAGGTCGTCGGCCTGCGGCACGATCAGCATCAGGGCATCGCCGGCGGTGACGACGCCGCCGACGGTGTGCACCGTCGATTGCAGCACCATGCCGTCCTGCGGCGCGCGGATATCAATGCGGCGGAGCTGGTCTTCGGCGGCGACCTTGCGCTCGATCAGCTCGCCGATCTTGTCGTTGGTCTCGCGCAGATCCTTGGAGACCTCGCTGACGACGTCCTTGTCGATCTGGATGATCTGGAGCTCGGTCTCCGTGATCTTACCCTTGGCCTGGGCGCGCGAAGCGATGTACTGCGCGCGCTCGCCGTTGAGGCGCGCCGAGTCGCGTTCGAGCTGGGTCAGGCGCGAGATCTGCACAAGGCGCTTGTCGTAGAGCTCACGCACGCCGGTGAGCTCATTCTGCACCAGCGCGATCTCCTGATCCTTGGCCTTCTCCTGCGCGCTGAGGCCGGAAATTTCCTCGTTGAGCTGCGTGATGCGCTCGCGCAGCTGGGCCTTCTGCCCGGTGCGACCGTTGACACGGACGTCGAACAGCTTGGTTTCGGCGGAGAGCAGCACCCTGACGTCAGGATCGTTGGCGCGCTCGAGGAGGGCTTGCGGGAATTCGATCTTGTCGAGACCGCGCTGCTCGGCCTGCAGTCGCGCCGCGCGCGCTTGCGCGGCATCGAGATTCTTGGTGACGATGGCGAGGTTGGCCTTGGTGACGGTATCGTCGAGCCGCACCACGATATCGCCGGCCTTGACCACGTCGCCATCGCGGGCGCGCACCTCGCCGACCACGCCGCCGGTCGGATGCTGCACCTTCTTGACATTGGACTCGACCACGATCTGCCCTGGCGCGATCAGCGCGCCCGAAATCAGCACCGTTGAAGCCCAACCGCCGAGACCGACGACGAGGACCACCACGATGGCGAGGCCGAGCAACAGGTGGAACTTGATCGAATCGCGCACGGTCTTTTTCGCGGCGGGCTTCGTGCCGCCGATCGCCAACGTGCTCATGACTTTGGCACTCCACCTTCGCTGACGATCTTGATCGGCGCCGGCGGCGACACGCGCGGCTGCAGCACCTGGGCCAGCACCTGCTCCTTCGGGCCGAAGGCCTGCATGCGGCCGTCGCGCAGCACCAGGATCTGGTCGACCGCCTCGACGCCGATCGGGCGGTGCGCCACCACGACGACAATGGCGCCGCGCTCGCGCGCCGAGCGGATGGCGCGGGTCAGCGCCTCGTCGCCTTCGGTGTCCAAATTTGAGTTGGGCTCGTCGAGCACGATCAGGAACGGATTGCCGTAGAGCGCGCGCGCCAGCGCCACACGCTGCGCCTGACCTGCGGACAGCGCGGCGCCCTGCTCGCCGACCTGCGTGTTGTAGCCCTCGCGCATCTTGATGATCATCTCGTGCACGCCGGCCTCCTTGGCCGCGGCGATGATCGCGTCGGAGGTGGCCTCGGGATCGAACCGGCTGATGTTCTGCGCGATGGTGCCGCCGAACAATTCGACGTCTTGCGGCAAATAGCCGATGTGGCGGCCGAGCATGTCGGAGGACCATTGGTCGAGCGCGGCGCCGTCGAGACGCACCTTGCCGCGCACCGGCTGCCAGACGCCGACCAGCGCGCGGATCAGCGACGACTTGCCGGAGCCGCTCGGCCCGATCACGCCGAGGCCGTTGCCGGCGGCGAGCGCGAAGGTGACGTCCTGCACGATGAGGCGCTGGTCGCCGGGGGCCACCATGGCGACGCCTTCGACCGAGAGCCGGCTGGTGGGCGCCTGCAATTGGGTCGGCATCGCCTGCGCCGGCATCTGTTCGAGGAGCCGCGTGAGACGCTGCCAGCTCTGGCGAGCCGCGACGAAGGATTTCCAGTGCGCAATCGCAAGATCGACCGGCGCCAGCGCGCGGGCGGAGAGGATCGAGCCGGCGATGATGATGCCGGCGGTCGCCTCCTGATGGATCACGAGATAGGCGCCGACCGCGAGCACGGCCGATTGCAGCATCATGCGCAGCACCTTTGCGACCGCGCCGAGACCGCCGGCGACGTCGCTCGCCCGCTGATTGCCGGCGAGATATTTTTCGTTGGCCTCGCTCCAGCGCTGGTTCATCCGGCCGGCCATGCCCATCGACACCATGACTTCGGCATTGCGGCGGCTGGCCTGGGCGAGATCGTTGCGTTGGGCGGCAAGCCCCATCGCTTCGCGCGCCGGCTGGCGGGACATGAACTCGGTGACGAGCGTCAGTCCCACCAGGATGATGGCACCGGCCAGCGCAGTGACGCCGATGAGGACGTGGAAGGCGAAGCAGATGGCGAGATAGAGCGGCAGCCAGGGCAGGTCGAAAAACGCGCTTGGCCCCATGCCGCCGAGGAAGGAGCGGACGTTATCGAGGTCGCGCAGCGGCTGCAGGCCCTCGTTGCGGCTGCCGACGATGAGCGGCAGGCGCACGATGGTGTCGAACACGCGCTTGTTGAGGGCCTCGTCAAGCGCGGTTCCGATCCGACCCAAGATCCGGTTGCGGATCATGTCGAGCACGCCCTGCGCCATGTAGAGGAAGCTGGCGAGGATGATGAGGCCGACCAGGGTCGGAATGCTGCGGCTCGGCAGCACCCGGTCGTAGACCTCCAGCATGAAGACCGATCCGGTCAGATAGAGCAGGTTGATCATGCAGCTCATCAAGCCGACGCCGACGAACGCCGAGCGACAAGCTCGCAAGGCGTCACCGAGCTCTGAACGGCGGACGCCAGGGATGGCTGCCATCAGTCTGATCTCTTTCGGGTGAGGGGCAAAGCCCCCTGATTTCAAAGGCGAATTAAGGGTACTTGACCCGGATTAACAACGCGTTTTCCGCGCGTCCAACGCAGTCGACCTAATCCGGGCCCGATGAGCCACATCTACCCCTGGCAGCCTTCCGCGCAAGTCCGGAATTTCACAGGCTTGCGGCTTTTTTCTTGCAGGCTTTCAGGCTCTTCCCGCAAAAGGCTGAAAGTTCCGATCGACGAACGCCGGGCTAAAACCGGCCCCCGCCGCGCACCAGTCGCACCACGAGAAGCAGAATGACCGCGCCGATGGCGGAATAGACGATCTCGGACACGAGCCCGGTGCCGAGACGAATACCGAGCTTTGGAAACAGGAAGCTCGCGACCAGGGCGCCGGCGATGCCGACCACGATGTCGCCGATGATGCCGAATCCGGTCCCGCGCACCACCTTGCCGGCAAGCCAGCCAGCAACCAGGCCGACGAACAGGATGACGAGCAAGCCTTCGTTGGAAATGTGCATCGGTTACATCCCTCTCCGTGAATGGCCTATGGAACCGAAGCCGGATGAATGGGGTCTGAATGGGTGTTCGCCGCGCCCGACGGTAGACGCTGCGAGATGAATGCAACGCCTACGACGCGACCACCGGCTCCGCCAGCACGCATCTGGCCGCCCGGCCCGGCGCGACCTCCACATTCGCAGGCAACTGCTCCAGGCAGCGTGGCTCGGCGAGCTTGCAGCGGGAGGCGAAGGAGCAATTGTGGGGTTTTTCGGCCAGCGACGGCGGCGTGCCGGGGATGGTTTCGAGCCGCTGCCCGCGCTTGGCGCCGTGGATGGTGGAGGCGAGCAGGCCCTTGGCGTAGGGATGCACCGGCGAACGGACGATGTCGCGCAGGCTTCCCTGCTCCACGATCTGGCCGGCATACATCACCGCGACGCGGTCGCAGATCTCGATGGCGACGCCGATGTCGTGGGTGACGAAGATGACGGACATGCCGAACTCGCGCTGCAGCTCGCGCAGCAGCAAGAGGATCTGGATCTGCACGGTGGCATCGAGGGCGGTGGTCGGCTCGTCCGCGAGCAAAATCTTCGGCCGGCAGGCGAGCGCTAGCGCGATCATCGCGCGCTGGCGCATGCCGCCGGACATCTCATGCGGATAGGCATCCAGCCGCCGCTTGGCCGAGGGGATGCGCACGACCTCGAGCATTTCGAGCGCTCGCGCCCGCCCTTCCGCAAAGCTCTTGCCTTCATGGCGCACGACGCTTTCGGCGATCTGCGCGCCAATGGTGTAGACCGGATCGAGCGCGAGCGCGGGCTCCTGGAAGATCATCGAGACGGTTTGGCCGCGGAAGGACGAAAGCTCTTCGTCGTTCATGGCGAGCACATCGCGGCCCATTACGTTGACCGTGCCCGAAATCTGCGTGCGCTTTTTCGGCAACAGCCGCATCAGCGCACGCAATGTCACGCTCTTGCCCGAGCCGGATTCGCCGAGCAGGCCCAGCACCTCACTGTTTCCGAGCGAGAGGCTGAGATCGTTCACGGCATAGACCGTGCGCTCGCCGGTGAAGCGGATGTTGAGGTGTGAGATCTCGACGAGTTTTGTCATCACGGCAGTTTCGGTAATCGATCGTGATAGTCGGTGACGCGCTGGAACGCGGCGCCGATGGTGAGCAAAGTGGCCTCATCGAACGAGCGGCCGATCAGCTGCATGCCGATCGGCAGGCCGCTTTTGGTGAAGCCGGACGGCACCGTGAGCGACGGCAGGCCGAGGAAGTTCGCCGGGCGGGTGAACAACGTCAGCCGCTGCAACAGCGCCGGCGCGTTCGGGCCGCCGCCGACGTCGCTCTCCTCGATTGTCGGCGCCGGCACGGGGGACGCCGGCGCGATCACCGCGTCGACGGCCGCGGTGGCCGCGTTGTGGGCAGCAAGTGCTGGGCCGCGCCAGCGCATCGCCTCGAGATAAGTGATGGCGGGAACGGCGAGCCCGTTCTGAAGCCGCATCAGGACCTGCGCGCCATAATCTTGCGGACGCTCGATCATCCAGCGCTTGTGGAACGCGGCGGCTTCGGCCGCGAGCACGAGCTGGCTCGCCGAGGACAATTGCCGCTGGTCCGGAAGCTCGACCGTGACGATGTCGGCGCCCTCGCGCTTGAGCACGGCAATAGTCTCGTCCAGCACGCGCGCGACCTCGCTGTCGAGATCGTCGACATAGAAGGACGCCGGCACCCCTAACTTCAGACCCTTCAGAGAGCCCTTGGTCGCAGCCACGTAATCCGACAACGGCTCGTGGCTACAGGTCGAATCCAAGGGGTCCGCACCGGCCATCAGGGCCAGCAGCAGCGCGCAATCCTCGGCGGTGCGGGCGAGCGGGCCGACCGTGTCGAGCGATTGCGACAGCGGCATCGCGCCGGCGTGGCTGACGCGCCCGACGGTGGTCTTGAGGCCTGTGACGCCGCAGAAATGCGCGGGCATGCGGATTGAGCCGCCGGTGTCCGAGCCGAGCGCCGCATAAGTCAAACGCGCAGCAACCGCCGAACCGGAACCGGATGAGGACCCGCCGGTGATGTGGGCCACGTTCCAGGGATTGCGCACCGGACCGTAATGGGCGTTGTGCCCGGTCGGGCCGTAGGCGAATTCAGCGAGGTGCAGCGTGCCGAGCCGGACCTGGCCCGCATCCTTCAGCCGCTGCAAGGCGGTGGAGGTCACGGTCGGAACGAAGTCGCGGCGGATCAGCGAGCCGCAGGTCGTAACCTTACCGGCATCGTAATACATGTCCTTGTGCGCGAGCGGCACGCCGTGCAGCGGACCACGAACGTTGCTCTTGGCAAGCGCGGCGTCGGCGGCCTCGGCCGCCTTCAGCGCGGCTTCCGCCTCGATCGACATGAAGGCATTGAGATGCGGCTGCCACTGCGCGATGCGTTGCAGCAACGCGCGTGTGACCTCATGAGAGGAGACCTGCTTCATCGCGATCGCACGCGCGACCTCGGTGAGCGTCATCAAGGCAGGCTCGGTGCTCATTTCGACACCTTCTGCATCTGCGCGAGCACATAGCCGGCGGGCTCGAGATCGAACGGCAGCGTGCCGGCAATGGCCGCAAAGCCCTCGAAGGCAGGCCCGATGGAGTTGGAGATGCGGGTTGCGATCTCGTCATCCACGGGAACGCCAGCGATCCGTGCTATCGGCTTGATCTCTTTCGGTGTCGGTCTCGTCATGCGGTCTTCTCCCTCGGCGCGCTGCTATGGCCTGAATCTGGGATCGCCATGTAGCACGCGGCCTCGTGCCCCATATTATCGAGCGCAGTTAGCTTTGGCGTCGCATTTGCGCAGAGCGGCTCCGCAAACGGACATCGGGTGTGGAAGCGGCAGCCCGAGGGCGGGTCGATCGGATTGGGCGGATCGCCCGTGATCGGCGGCGTCTCGGTGCGGCTATCAGGGTCGGAAGACGGCATCGCCGCCAGCAGCGCGCGCGTATAGGGATGCGCCGGCTGGTCCCAGACCTGGTCGACCGGGCCGAGCTCGACGACCTCCCCGAGATACATCACCAGCACACGGTCGCTGATGTAGCGGACGACATTGAGGTCGTGGCTAATGAACAGATAGGTTAGGCCGAACTCGCGCTTGAGATCGGCCAGCAAATTGAGCACCTGCGCCTCGACGGACTTGTCGAGCGCGGAGACGGCTTCGTCCAGGATCAGCAGTCGCGGCGACAGGGCTAGGGCGCGCGCGATGTTGACGCGCTGGCGTTGGCCGCCGGAGATTTCGTGCGGATAACGGCTGGCGAAGTTTTCGGGGCGCAGGCCGACCTTGCCGAGCAAATCGCGAGCCAGCGTGCGCGCTGCGTTATCGGCCATGCCGTGAACCTTGGGGCCGAAGGCAATGGATTCCTCGATCGTCAGCCGCGGATTAAGTGAGGCGTAGGAATCCTGGAAAACCATCTGCATGCCGCGGCGAAGCTCGCGCAAGCTCAGCGACTGGCCGACGGTCATGCCGTCATAGATGATGTCGCCGGTGTCGCGCGGCATCAGATGCATCAGGAGGCGCGCGGTGGTCGACTTGCCGCAGCCGGACTCGCCGACGATGCCGACGGTCTCGCCCTTGGCGACGGCGAAGGAGACGTTGTCGACGGCACGCACGGTGCGCTTGGCGGCGAACAGTCCGCCGCGCACGGGAAAGTGTTTGGTCAGGCCATTGACCTGAAGCAGCGGCTGCGCGACGCCGCCGCGGTCCTCGACCGGCTCCAGCATTTCAACAGATGTGTTGCTCTCGCTCATGGCCGCGATCCTTCACCTCTCCCCATCGGGGAGAGGTCGGCGCGCAGCGCCGGGTGAGGGGGCGCGGCAAACTCGATGCAGCGTGACCCCTCACCCGGATTGCATCTCGCGATGCAATCCGACCTCTCCCTAGGGGAGAGGTGTACGGAGCATGCCGCGGCAGTTCGCTCTTGCATCACCATTGTCTAATTCCTGATGTCCATGGCGCTGCGCAGGCCGTCCGAGAGCAGATTGAAGCAAATCGAGACCGCGAAGATCATGGCGCCCGGGAGCGCTGCGACCCAGGGATTGACGTAGATCGCCGTGCGCAAGGTGTTCAACATCAGGCCCCATTCCGGCTCCGGCGGCTTGGTGCCGAGGCCGAGGAAGGACAGACCTGCCGCCAAAATCATCGAGACCGAGATCAGGCTGGTGGCATAGACGAAGATCGCGCCGAGCACATTGCCAAGGATGTGCACGCGCATGATGGTGAAGGCGCCGGCGCCGGACGCGCGTGCGGCCTCGACGAAATCCATGTTGCGCACGCCGGTGGTGACGCTTTCGGCGACGCGGGTGATCTGCGGCACGAACACGACGGTCAACGACACGATGGAATTGAGGATCCCCGCCCCCAGCGCGCCGGAGATGGCGATGGCGAGCAGCACGGACGGAAAGGCATAGAACACGTCGACCGTGCGCATGATCGCGGTGTTGAGCCTGCCGCCGACATAGCCGGCGAGGAGGCCGAGCGAGGTGCCGATGCAGAAGGCGAGGATCACGGGCAAAATGCCGATGAGCAACGACAGCCGCCCGCCATAAATCAAGCGCGCCAGCATGTCGCGACCGAGCTCGTCGGTGCCGAGCGGATAGCCCGTCGTTCCGATGTGGCGGAGGCGGCGGATCATCGAGCCCTTATAGGGATCTTCGAGACCCAGCCATGGCGCGAGGATCGCGGACAGGAAGATCAGCAGCAGCACCAGCGCGCAGGCCATGCTGACTTTGTCGCGCATGATGCGGCGGCCGACAGTCGCCCAGTAGCCGCGCGCCTTTGTTGCGGGTGCGGCCTGAAGTGCGGCGTCGCTGGTGGCGGACAACGGAAGCTCGCTCATCCCGCTAGCCCCGCTTGATGCGCGGGTCGATTGCGGCTTGCGCGATGTCGACCAGCAGATTGAGGAACACGAAAAACAGCGCCAGGATGAGGATCGTGCCTTGCAGCAGCGGCAGGTCGCGCTGGAAGATCGCGGAGTTGAGCAGGAAACCGGAGCCCGGCCAGGAGAACACGGTCTCGATCAGGATCGAGCCGCCGAGCATGTAGCCGAGCTGAAGCCCCATCACCGCGAGCCCGGTCGGCGCTGCATTCTTGATGACGTGGCGGAATACGCCGGTTTCACGCAGGCCTTTGGCGCGCAATGCTTCGACAAAATCCTGGCTGAGAATGTCGCCGGTGAGCGCACGCACGGTGCGGGTGACGATGCCCATCGGGATCACCGAGGTCGTGATCGCCGGCAGCACGAGATATTTCAGGTGCGCCCAGTCCCAGGCCCACGAGTTGGAGCCGTTGGGCCCGGCGCCGATCGCGGGCAGCCAGTTCAGCTGCACCGAGAAGATGATGACGAGCAGCATGCCGAGCCAGTAATGCGGCACCGAGACGCCGGCGATCGCAAAGGAGGTCGCGACCTTGTCGATCCAGGTCTCGCGAAAATAGCCGGCGATCAAGCCGAGCAGGACGCCCATGGTGAAGCCGATGATGGCTGCGGCAATCGCCAGCGTGACGGTGTTGCCGACCGCGCGCATGACCTCGGCCAGCACGGGACGGCCCGTAGCGATGGAATTGCCGAGATCGCCGTGGAGCGCACGCAGCAGCCAAAGCCCGAACTGCACCGGTAACGGTCGGTCGAAGCCATAGGCGGCGCGCAGCTGCGCTGCGAGCTCCTGCGAGGCATCGGCTGGCAGCACGGCGACCAGGGGATCGCCAGGCGTGATGTGCACGAGCAGAAAGCACACCAGCGCCACGCTGATGACGATCGGGACGACATAGACGATGCGTCTGGCAGTGTAGGCGAGCACGTTGAGTTCTTTCTTTCTTCTCCCCTTGTGGGAGAAGGTGGCGCGCGCAGCACGCCGGATGAGGGGTTTTATCCGCGAGTACAATCATTCCGAATGCAAGAGAGGCTCCCGCGGAGAGAACCCCTCACCCGTCTCGCCGCTGCGCGGCGAGACACCCTCTCCCACAAGGGGCCCCCACAAGGGGAGAGGGTGCACCGAGCGTGTTGCGCGAACTACCGCGCGATCGACACCGGCGAGAAGTCGATGAACCAGCTCTTCGGCTGCACGACGCCTGTTACCTTCGGGCTCATGGCGCGCGGGCCGACGTCGTGGGCGACGTAGAGGAAGGCGGCGTCGTCGACGGAGGCTGCGTGCAGCTCGGCGAGCGCGGCGTCACGCGCGGCAGGATCGAAGGTCTGGCGCGCCTTCTTCACGAGCTCGTCGAACTTGGGGTTGTTGATGAAGCCCCAATTGTTCGACACCGGCGGCGCCATGCCCGATTGCAGGAAGCGCACCAGCGCGAAGAACGGGTCCATCGCCGCATAGGTGACGTTGGTCGCGTTCGCGCCGTTGGCGCTAGCGTCCTTGGCGCCGCGGCGCCAGTTGGTGAACAGCGTGTTCCATTCGATGACATCGAGCTGCACGTCGAAATAGCATTCGGCCAGCGCCTGCTGGAGATATTCGTTCATCGGCAGCGGCTGCATCTGGCCCGAGCCGGAGGCTGATGTCTGGGTCTTCACCGTCAGCTTCTTGTTCGGGCCGAAGCCGGCCTCCTGCATCAGCTTTTGCGCAGCCGCCTTGTCGTACTTGATCTCGAAGCTCGGCTTGCCGCGCCAGGGATGGCCGGGCTCGAAGGTGCCGGTCGCCGGCACCATCAGGCCGGCGAGCAAGCCGTCCCTGAGGCCCTCGCGATCAACGCAAAGGTTCGCGGCCTTGCGCACGCGGATGTCGTTCCAGGGCGAGCCCTCGACACGCGAGAACTGCCAGGGCCAGACATGCGGCTGCTCGTTAGCGTAGAGCTTGAAGCCACGCTGCTTGAGCTCGGGCAGCGCATCCGGCGCCGGGGCCTCGACCCAATCGACCTGGCCGGAGAGCAGCGCGGCAGTGCGCGCATTGGCTTCGGGCATCGGCAACAGCACCATCTTGTCGATCTTCGGCACGCGCGCCTTGTCCCAATAGTTCGCGTTCTTGACCAGTTCGAGCCGTTCGCGCGGGGTGAAGCTCGCCATCTTCCACGGGCCGGTGCCCGAGGCGTCCCTGGCAAACGCCGTCCAGGCAGCTTGCGACTTCGCCTTGGCGTCAGGGCCTTCCGCCTTGTCGTAGAAGGCCTGCCACTTCGTCGGACTCGCCATGAACAGGTTGGTGAGGTTGATCGGCAGGAAGCTGTCGGGTTCCTTGGTGGTGAGTTCGACCGTCATGTCGTCGATCTTCTTCGCTGACGCCAGCGTCGGCATGCGCGAGGCCGTAACGCCGACCTGGCTGGCGTCGAATTGCGGCGCGTCCTGCTTCAAGACCTTCTCGACGTTCCACACCACGGCGTCCGCATTGAACGGCGAGCCGTCATGGAAGGTGACGCCGGGGCGCAGTTTGAACACCCACTTGGTCTTGTCGGCATCGTCGACTTTCCACTCGGTGGCAAGGCCGGGGATTACCACGCTCGCCTTGTCGGCCGAGGACAGGTCCCAGCCGGTGAGCCCGTCATACATGGTAAGGCCGGTGAAGCGATTGCCCTCAAAACCCTGGTCAGGCTGGCCCAGCGTGCGCGGAATATCGGCGGCGGTCATGCCAATGCGCAGCACAGTTTCGGCACTGGCCACGCGCGGCCATGCGGCGGCGGTCGTTAGAGCGAGCACCGCGATCAATGCCGCGCGTGTGGTCTTCTTGATAAGCATCGCCTCAATCCTTTTCCGGCCTGGATGACTATTTTTGATGCAATCGTATGCAATGGCTATGCCAAAGAGAAACTTATTCTGCCATTTGTCACTGCGACGACAAGTCCTTGTGGCTGGCGCGCGGGCGAATGCATCGCGCTGCCTATTCTGGCATCAAGATTGCAGGTTCGGCCCCGACGTCTCCTGGGAGCTTTGGGCCAATGCGTATTCGATTGTCGACCTGTCTCGCCGTGCTTGCGCTGGCGTTGTCCGCGATGGCGGCGCGCGCCGAAACGGTGGTGCGCTACGGCATCTCGATGGCGGATATTCCGCTGACGACGGGCCAGCCGGATCGCGGTGCCGGTGCTTATCAGTTCACCGCCTACACGATCTACGATCCCTTGGTGGCCTGGGAGATGGACGTCGCCGACCGCCCCGGCAGGCTGGTGCCGGGGCTCGCCACCGAATGGAAGGTCGATGATACCGACAAGACCAAATGGCGCTTTGCTTTGCGCAAAGGCGTGACGTTTCACGACGGCAGCGAGTTCAATGCCGATGCAGTGATCTGGAATCTCGACAAGGTGCTCAACGACAAGGCGCCGCAATTCGACAAGCGGCAGAGCGCGCAGGTGAAGACTCGTCTTCCCTCGGTCGCTAGCTACGCCAAAATCGACGATGTCACGGTGGAGATCACTACCAAGACGGTCGACTCCTTCTTTCCCTATCAGATGCTGTGGTTCCTGGTGTCGAGCCCGGCGCAATACGAAAAGCTCGGAAAGGACTGGGACAGGTTCGCAAGCCAGCCCTCCGGGACCGGTCCATTCAAATTGACAAAGCTGGTGCCGCGCGAGCTCGCCGAGCTCACCAAGAACCCGGACTACTGGAACAAGAAGCGCATTCCGAAAGCCGACAAGATCGTGCTGGTGCCTATGCCGGAGGCCCTGACGCGCACCAACGCGCTGCTTGCCGGCCAAGTGGATTTGATCGAGACGCCGGCGCCAGACGCCGTGCCGCAGCTGAAAGCGGCCGGCATGAAGCTCGTCGACAACGTCACGCCGCATGTCTGGAACTATCATCTGAGCGTGCTGCCGGGCTCGCCCTGGACGGACATCCGCCTGCGCAAAGCACTGAACCTCGCGATCGATCGCGAGGCGGTGGTCGCCCTGATGAACGGCTTGGCAAAACCTGCCAAGGGTCAGGTTGATCCCTCCAGCCCGTGGTTCGGCAAGCCGAGCTTCGAGCTGAAATATGATCTCGCCGCGGCCAAGAAGCTGGTCGAAGAGGCCGGCTACTCCAAGGCGAAGCCACTGAAGACCACCTTCATCATTGCGCAGGGCGGCACCGGCCAGATGCTGTCGCTGCCGATGAATGAATTCCTGCAGCAGAGCTTCAAGGAGATCGGCATCGAGATCGACTTCAAGGTGGTCGAGCTCGAGACATTATATACACACTGGCGCAAAGGCGCGGCTGACGAGATGAACGCCGGCATCACCGCCAACAACATCGCCTATGTCACCTCCGATCCGCTCTACGCCATCGTTCGCTTCTTCCATTCCGGGCAGATCGCGCCGGTCGGCGTCAACTGGGGTGGCTACAAGAACCCTGAGGTCGATGCACTGATCGACGAGGCCAAGCAGACGTTCGATTCCGCCAAACAGGACGCTCTGCTGGCGCAGGCGCATGCGCTGATCGTGAACGATGCCACGCTGGTCTGGGTGGTCCACGACACCAATCCGCATGCGCTCTCGCCGAAGATCAAGCAGTTCGTGCAGGCGCAGCACTGGTTCCAGGATTTGACGACGATCGGCGTGGAGTGAGGGGCTGCGCGCAACCTACCGGCGTCTTCCCAGCCTAGTGCACGGGAAGCCGGGACGACATTTTGGTGCGGCTGCGGACTTGCGCAAAGCATCAACTGTCGTCCTTTATGACGCTCGGAAGGAGCTAAGTCACACGCCCCTACTTCGCCAGCAGCGCATAAGCCCCGGTCCACCCTTCCGGTGGCGGCGTGAGCTGGAAATCCCTGATTCGCGCTTCATAGAGCCTGAACAGCTTCTCCAGGGTGTCGGCGTCTTCGCTGCGGCGGCCGCGCTCGATGGCGTCCAGTGCGCCCTGCCAGTCGCGATTGCGGTAGCAGCCGAGCATCTCGATGGTGATGTTGCGCAGGCGCTGGAAAGCGCCCGAATGCATCACGTCCTCGCGGCCGGCGATGGCATAGATCACCTCCGGCTCGGTCTTGCCCTTGACCATGATGAAGTCGAGCTCGAGGATCGCGAACTTGTCCTTGGCCGCGAGCGCAGTTCTTGAGCCGACGATGATCGGGAAGCCGTATTCCTTGGTCTGCCCCTCAAGGCGCGAGGCGAGGTTCACGCTGTCGCCGAGCACGGAATAGTTCTTCTTCAGATCGGAGCCCATGTTGCCGACCACGCCGATGCCGGTGTTGAGACCGATGCCGACATTGAGCGGAATGTAGACGTGGCCGCCGTCGGCGGCTTCCTGCTCGCGCTCCTTGTTGACGGCGTCGATCTGCTCCAGCATCTGGATCGCGGCCTCGCAGGCGTTGACCTCGTGCTCGGCATCGTCGAGCGGCGCGTTCCAAAACGCCATGATGGCGTCGCCCATGTATTTGTCGATGTAGCCCTTGCGCTCGATGATGACGTCGGTCAGCGGCGTCAAAAAGCGGTTCATCAGCGCGATCAACCCTTGCGGGTCGTGCTTGTAGCTCTCCGAGATGGTAGTGAAGCCGCGCACGTCGGAGAACATGATCGTCATCTCGCGCTCCTCGCCGCCGAGCACGAGCTTCTCCGGCGACTGCACGAGTTGCTCGACCAGAACCGGCGACATGTATTGCGCGAATTGCCCGCGGATCTGCACGCGCTGTCGCTGCTCGCGCACGAAACTGGCAAAGATCAGCGTCAGATAGATCGCGGTGGTCGACAGCAGGGGATAGGTGAAATCGATGAGGTAGCGGTACTGCGCGTAGAAGAACCAGGACACGCCGACCAGAATGACGGCGAAGGCCGCGCCCGCCAGCACGAGGCGCACTGGGCCGAGGTTTGGCGTAAAGATGATGACGAGGAGGCCGATGATTAGCGCCGCTATCAGCTCGACCCCGAGCGCATAGTTCGGCTGGGAGATCACGGCGCCGCTCAGCACGCTCTCGAGCACCTGAGCATGGATCTCGACCCCCGGCATGGTCGAGGACACCGGGGTGGTCTTGATGTCGTTGAGCCCGACCGCGGAGGTGCCGACCAGCACCAGCTTGCCGGCGAGCTTGGCGGGCGGCGCGGTGCTGTCGAGCACGTCGGCCGCCGAGACGTAGATCGAGGGATCCTGCCGCGCATAATGCACCCAGAGCTGACCGTTCTTGTCGGTCGGGATCTCGAGGCCCTTGAGGCGCACGGCCCTGATGCCAGTCTTGTCGGTCCGGATCAGGAGCGTCGGCGTGCCCGTGGCGACGCGCAGAATCTCAAGGCTGAGCGAAGGCATGATGTTGCCCTGGGCGCGCATCACCATCGGCACGCGGCGGATCAGGCCGTCGCGCTCGGTCTTGATCGTGAACAGGCCGCGGCCGGCGGCGATCTTTTCGATGACGGGCACGTTGCGCAAGAGGCCGGGGAATTCGAACAGGAAGCGCTCAGCGCCCTCTTCGCCGACCGTGGCGACGCCGGTGAAGGGCAGGGACTTGTCGAGTTCGGAGGAGATCGCCGGCTGCCCGGTCTCGCCCAGCACCACGCGGGAGCCCTTGATCGCCTCAGCGAGGATCTGGTCGTTGGTCGGCAGCTCGCGCAGCTTGGCACGGGTGGCGTCGTCGAGATAGCGCATCTGGTTCGCGACCAGATCCGGATTGAGCCGATCGGCCTCGGAAAACACCACGTCGAAGCCGATCGCCACCGCGCCGTTCTTGGTGAGGTTCTGGATCAAATCGGCAATTCGCGTGCGCGGCCACGGCCATTGCCCGAGCTTGGCGAGGCTCTTGTCGTCGATATCGACGATGGTAACAGGCCGCGCCGTCTTGTGGCGCGGATCGATCAGCTGGAACATGTCGAAGGTGCGCAGCCGCAATTCCTCAATCGGCGGCGGATCCCAGAGACGAGCGCCGGCAAACAGGACCAGCAGCGCGAGGCACATCAGCCGCGCAAAGCCGAACTTGCGCGCAAACCACCGCCGCAGGATTTTTAGACGTTTCATGCCGGTCGGGCTTCCTGTCCCGCCTCCTGCCGTGCGCACCGATCATGGAGCGTCCGCGCGCGATTTACTATGCCCTGGCTACTGAGGATTATGGATTTTTTGCCGTGGTCAGGCCGCGAGCCGGCGCCGGGAGCCCCGGGGGGCGATCAAGTCATGTGGAAGATGAAATCGCTGGCCTTGAGATTTGCCGCGATCACGTTCTTCAGCAGCAGCGACTCGTGCTCCGTGACCGATGGACCCTCGCGATGAGTGATCTGTTGTTGCCACGCAGCCGACGTATCCTCAGACTGTTGGACGATGGTGAGATTGCCGATGGAGCTGATGTCCGAGAACTCGCGGAGATCGATCTTGTCCAGACCTATCGCGAAATCGGCAATGGTGTGCGTGAAATCCGTATGGTGTCCGTGGCCATAACCAATCGAACCCGGCGAGAACACGAACTGGTCCTTGCCGCCGCCGCCGGTCAACGTATCGCCCGTCTCGGTCGCGAAAATGACGTCCTTGCCGTCGGTGCCCTGCAGGATGATGCCGTGCCTGGCGTCGCCCGCCTCGTTGAAGATGAAGTGAACGGTATCGAACAGGCCGGTGGTTTTGTCCTTCACCGTCAGCGTGATCTGATCGTTGTCCGGCGGCGTTTGGCCCGGATCATAAGTGACCCCATCCGCGAGGGCCGAGTTGATGTCATCGAGAGAGCCGCACGCCGCCCCCGGGGCGACACTGCTGTCCGGATCATGTGCAGTTACGGTCCTGATCTGGAACTCATCCGTCGCAGCGTCGGCATCGGTGTCGATAACCGGGCCGCTGGCGTCGTCGGCGCCGATCACGTCTACCGTGAGCGTTGCCGTGCCGGTGGCACCATGCGCGTCCGTGGTCTGGACCGTGAAAATATCTGCATAGGACCCGTCCGACAGCGCGTTGATGGCCCCTGCATTGGGAACGTAGCTGTAGCTGCCGTCCGGGTTGACCGTGAGCGAACCGTACAGTCCCGCAACCGTCGTCGTGGCATGGTGATCCGCGTTCAAGACGGCAAAGGTCAGCGTCGCCGTCTCGCCGCTATCGGAGTCGGTGCCGGCCAGTTGCCCGGTGAGGTTGGAGAAGGTGTCGTCCTCGGCGGTGTCCGTGAGCGGGCCGATCTGAAGATCGGACAGCGTCGGCGCATCGTTGCTGCCGGCAATGTTGACTGTGACGATAGCGCCTGTGCCAGCGCCCTCGGCATCCGACGGAACAATCGTGTATTGCAGCGACAGAGTCTGGCCGACGGCGAGAAAGTTGAAGGCCTGGCTACCCGAATTAAAACACCAGGAGAACTGGGCATAAGTGGCCGTGCCATCGAGGATGTCGCGGGACGGCACGGTGAGATAGTTCAAAAGATCTGCATGCGACAGCCCGCCGACGCAGCCGGTTTGTGGCACGCCGTCGAGAGAGACCTGTACCTGGCTGACCGACACGGTGACGTGGTCGATCGCGTCGACGTCGGAGACCGTCAGCACGCCATGCGAGAGCTGGCCGGCGTTGGTTTCCATCAGACCGGCAACGGCGCCGCCCGGCCCGGAGGTCCCGCTGGCCCAAGCCGCAGTGCCCTCGATCGCGAGGCTGTGGGCGGAGTTGACCGTATTGGCGGCCATGGTCCCGCTGCCGTCGCCGAGCTGATAATACGCGGCAAGATTCGCCTCGTTGCCGGTGAGACCGGTGAAATCGATCGACTGGATCTGCGTCTGCGTGAGCGCAGTGGTCCAAACGCTAACATCGGCGATCGAGCCGGTGAAGCCCTCCCCCTTATAGCCGGGTCCGCATTCATGACTGGCCGCACCGATCATCATGTAGGACGCCGACGGATTCGACGGGCTGCCGTCGATCGGATTGAACGCCCATGACTGCGAATATTCGAGCTTTCCATCCAGATAGAGCGTGAAGGTGCCGTTGTCGCGGGTCAGCGCGATGTTGTGCCACTGCGACGCCGTGAGCGCCACGCCGGTATCTTCGATATCGACGCCGCCTGCAAGAATCTGCAGCTCCAGGGTACCATCGTGGTTGACCGTACGGAGGAGACCGAAACCGGTGGTCGAGGTGTTGCCGTTGTAGAACAGGATCTGGCCGTCGCCGGGATGGGCGGCCCCGCTCCAATTCACCCAACCGTCCAGCGTGACGTCATCAGTAGCGACGGTCGGCACGTCGCCAACCGCGATCGTCTCGCCGTCGAAATTCATGTAGTTCGACGTCACATAGGAAACGGCCGGCGCATCGTTGGTGCCCGTAATCGTGACGGTAACGTCCTGGCTGACGGTGCCGCCGTGATGATCGTCGAACGTGACGGTGTAGACCTGGATGACGGTCTGTCCCTCCGCCAGCGACTGCAGCACGGGATCGCTGTTGTCCAAGGTGAAGTGCCAGCCCAGCGTCGCAGCGTTGCCGGTGTCGCTACTGGATTCAGCCACCGACGAATCGATCGAGAAAGTGCCGATATGCGAACCGGTCCCGAAGCCCGCCAGAGCCGAGCTGACGGACGACGATTTGAACGACCACTGCGCCGTATGGGTGTCGATCAGGTCGACGTCCTGGATCGCCAGCGTGCCGCATGCCGACAGCGACGAGCCCTCATCCTCGGTGACCGCGCCCGTTGCCGCCGCGGCATCGCTGGTGATGGTCGGCGCGTCGTTGACGCCCGTGATGGTGACGGTGACGTCCTGCGTGACCGTCGCATTGTGATCGTCAGTGAAGGTGACGGTGTAGACCTGGGTGATAGTCTGCCCTTCCGCCAGGGACTGCAGCATCGCATTGCCGTTGTCGAGCGTGAAGTGCCAACCCAGCGTGGCGCCATTGTTGGTGTCGGTGTTGGATTCGAGCACCGAAGGATCGATCGTGAAGGTGCCGATATTCGTGGCGCCCTCAGCAAAGCCAGGCAGATGCGCACTCGAGGACGAGGACTTGAACACCGCCTGCGCCGTATGGGTGTCGATCAGGTCCAGATCCTGGATCGCCAGCGTGCCGCCGATCGACAGCGTCAGGCCCGTGTCCTCGATGACTTTGCCCCTTGCCGCGTCGGCATCGCTCGTAACGGTCGGCGCATCGTTGGTCCCGGTAATGGTCACCGTGACGTCCTGGGTGACCGTCCCGCCGTGATGATCGTCGACCGTAACGGTGTAGACCTGCGTGATGGTCTGGCCTTCGGCCAGCGACTGGAGCACCGGATCGCTATCGTGGAGCGTAAAGGTCCAGCCCACGGAACCTCGCGTGCTGACGCCGGGACTTTCGCTCACCGCCGCAAGCGCGAAAGTGCCGACATGCGAGGTGCCGTCGCTGAAGCCGGGTAGATGCGCGCTCGACGTCGTCGACTTCAGCGCGAAACTCGCGGTGTGCGTGTCCGTGAGATCGGGGTCGTTGAAGGCAATGGTGCCGCTCGCCGCGAGCGTCCCCGCCGTGTCCTCGATCACCGCGCCGGTTGGAATCGTGGAGTCTTCGACGATCGTCGGCAGGTCGTTGGTGCCCTCGACATTGACGTCCGCACCGTTGATGGACACGGTGATCGGCGTGCTGACCACACCGCCGTGCCCGTCATCGACCTGCACGACATAGTTGAGGGTCAGCGTCTCGCCTTCGGCGAGGAAATCGAAGAGATGGTCGGGAACGCTGTAGGTCCAGATCGCCGAACCGTTGTTACTGTTTCCCGCGCCCTGCACCACGGTCAGCGGCACCTCAACGGCGGCGATCGCGGCGCGTTGCTCCGGCGTCAGCGTCGCGGTGATATCGTTGCCTTCCGCATCGAGATATTTGAACGGCTGGGTCGACGAGAGCGCCGCGCTCACGATCGGCCGGTCCGTCAGATCGACGTCGGTGAAGGTGACCGTGCCCGTGATGGTGTCCAGAGCCTGGTTGCCGGTCCCGACCTTCTCGATGACGGTGCCACCCGATGTCGCGATGGCGGGCTTGTCGTTCGTCCCGGTGATCGTGATGGTGATCGGGATGAACTTGGACTCCGGACTCACCGCGAAATTGGTATCGACGCGAACCATGTAGGTCAGCGTCAGCGTTTCACCGGCCGCGAGGAAGTCGAAAACGTTGTCGGGGATCGTGTAGGTCCAGACCGCGGAGCCGTTGTTGGTGTTGCCGCCATCGGCGACGACACTGATCTGGATCTGCGTCGCCGCGATGTCCTGCTTCTGGAGCGCGGTGAGCGAGCCGGTGACGTCCTGCTGGCCGGCGTTCTTGTAGACGTAGTTCGGCGACTCGGCGAGGCTCACCGACACCGACGGCCGGTCGCCAAGGTTTTGGTCGACGAAGGTGATCCGGCCTGAGACAGTGTCGGCATGCGTTGTGTCGCCCGTGGCGTCCGCGCGCTCGGTGAGCGCGAACGCGGTCTTCACATTGCCACTGGAATCGAGGCTTTGCACCAGCGGCTGGCCGGGAACACGGGTGGCCGTGGGCGTGGAGTTGCTAGGGGCTTCCTGTCCCTGCGGATTGAAGTTCGTGAAGACCGCGGTCACGATGTAGCCGGCCGGGGTCTTGATCAAGATTCCGTCGCTGGTCTGCGTGATCGTGTCGGTGAAGTTCGTGGTCAGCTTGGTGTTGCTGTTGTTGTCGGTGAACTTCAGCGTGAACACGTCCGTGATCAGCTTCTGCACGTCGGGCGACATCAGCGCATTGGTGATCGAGACGTTGCCGCCGCTGATCTGGATCATCTGGCCGGCCTGGTTGACCGTCGCGATCGGCAGCAGCGTGATCTTGTCGAACAGAATGTACGAGCCCGTGGTGCCGTTCGGCTCGACCAGCACCTGGAAGCTCGCCTGCGGCTGCGGATCGCCCCCGCCGGCGGGGACGACGAAGTTGATCTGGGTCAGCACCGCAGTGCCGCGGATGCCCATCGTGGCGACCGGCGTGTCAACCTTCATGTCGCCGTGCTTGGCGGTCTCGCCGGCGACGAAGGTGATGGTACCCGCGACCAGGCTCAGCAGCGAGGAATTGCTCGACCCGTTGGGGTCGTAGACCATCTCGTTCAGAACCATCCGCGCATTGGAGGACAGGCCGAACACGGTGCCGTCGATGAAGGTGATGCCGAGCGTCGAATCGGCGGCGGTCGAGACCACGTCGCCCTTCTCGACATTGTCGCCATTGTTCAGGATGACCGATACGCCGTTACGGATCGCGGTCGCGCTGCCGGAGAGTTTTGTGACGTGACCGATGACCTGGGCCGCTGCGGTGCCGGGCGCAGCCTGCGCATATTGTACATGGCCCGTGAGGGTATTGACGATGTCGCCGGTGAGATGGGCGCCGTCTTGCGAGGCGATCGCTGTCCGCTTGTCGCCCCTGAAATAATCGTGAACGACGAACTCGCGACCCTCATGGGACAGCACGAGGTCGAGACCTGCGCGCTTGAACTCGCCGTTGAAGATCAGCCTGGGGTCAGGAACAACGAACGCGCCATCGGGCACATTGCCATGTGCCTTTGCGATAAAGGGCTTGGCGGCAGAGAAATCGACATGAACATCGGCGGGTAAACGGGAACCCGGGCCGTCCAAGGAGATCGCGGCGTCAAATTTGCCAGCGTAGTTCAACCGCGCACCGTAAAAAGGGTTAAAATCTAAGTAAGTATCGACTGCCTAAGCTTGCATAGCATTACCAACTCCTTAGCGAAACCATCTATTGCTTGTGTGATTTGGCGTCACCGAAGCCGCAGAGGCCCATCGAACCAAGTCTCCTGGAGGACGCGCGGCAATACCGGCAACATTCGGAAGTATAATTTTCAGCTGCCCGAGCTCATTTCGTCGATCTCCACGTATTCTATAGTATAGAATAGGTAAGGAATACTTGTGTCAGCTTTTATTCGGATGCCCGGCAGCACACTGGGGCAAATATGGAGCCAAATCTGTGATCCAGTTAATAGAACGCGTGAAATAGCGAGTCGTTAGCCATAGCGCGTGAAATCACGAATGCACAACCATCACTTGCAGTTGGCTCCATTTCGCGTCGGTGGCGTCCCCCCTCGCCTGTGGCCCGTAAAATTTTACGCAATATGAGCAGGCGCGTTTCAGCCTGTTCCCCGGTTTTGTGACCCCTGCCGGGCGCGTTAAGCAGAACAAAACGGCCCATCTCGCACTATCTGCCCGAAAGCAACGAAGCCGGCACGTCGAGATCGAGAGGGATCTCGCGAAGCCCGGAAGGGGATGTCAGATGGAGACCGCTGCTCGCTGGCGCGCTTGGCGCGCAATCCTTGTCATGTGCGGATTGGTCCTGCTCGGATCGGCCGCTGAGCTTCGCGCCGGGACGCTGCTATCGCCCGGCGCCGGCGTCCTTGTGCGCAAATCCGCCGAGCCGTTCGGCGTGTTCGCCTTCGCCATCTCGTCGGGCGGCCTGCAACGGAAATGGCTCGCGCTGAAGGACAAGCTCGACGACGACATGGTGCAGCTCGCGCTGTGCGATGGCGATCGGGACAATTGCGCATCGCCTGCGGCCCTGAAGCTGCTCGCCATCGTCGACCAGGCTCGTGATCGCGACGGCCGTGCACGGCTGGGCGAAGCCAACCGCGCCATCAACCTCGCCGTCCGAGCCGTCAATGACGGCACCGATGACGTCTGGAGCTCGCCGCTTGCGACCTTCCAGCGCGGCGCCGGCGATTGCGAAGACTACGCTATTGCCAAGCTCGCCGCACTGCGGCTCGCCGGCATTGCCGCTGAAGACCTCCGCATCGTCGTGGTGCGCGACACCCGCGCCGGCGAGGCGCATGCTGTGGCCGCCGCGCGGCTCGACGGCCACTGGCTGATGCTCGACAATCGCCGCATGGCAATGGTCGAGGACGACGCTGCGCGGAGCTATCAGCCGCTGTTCGTGCTCTACCAGTCGGCCGTGATGAAATATGTCGACGAACCCGCGCGGTTCTCGATCGCAGCCACCGAGCCGCGGTGATCGACTTTGTAGCGCGCATGAAGACAACGGGCCGGCGCAAGGCGCTGCCCGCTGCCGTTGCAGGGAGGACGAACTGGCCCCGGTGAATTCGGGGACGGCGGGTGGGGATCGTAGCCGGTCGCGCTTTCTTCCTTCTCCCCTTGCGGGAGAAGGTGGCGCGAAGCGCCGGCTCTGTCTCCGCTCGCAAGACTGCTCGTGAGGATAGAACCCCTCACCGACGTCGCATTCGCGAAGCCACCCTCTCCGGCGAGTGGAGAGGGTGAAGCGTTCGCGCGGCAGAGCGAGCGCATCAAAACATCAGATTGTCCTTCACCAGCACCCAGCGGCCGCCCTTGACCTGCTGTACCTGAGTGATGGTGTTGGCGAGGTGGTCGGTCTTGGAGAACTTGGTCGGGGGCGAGTTGAAGATGTCGAGGAATTTCTCGCCCGATTCGAGCGCGTCCAGCATCTTCTGACCTGTGAGATCCTTGCCCGCCTTCTCCGCGTAGAACGCAAAGGTCATCACCGCGTTGTAGCCGATGATCGCCTGCGTGTTGGCGTCGGTGCCAAACATCTTCTTGTAGTTGACCAGCCAGTCCTTGACCTTGCCCTTAGCGGTGTCCTCGTAAGGAATCTCGAAGCCGCTGGCGGCGTAGAGACCTTCGACGGCTTCCTTGCCGAGCATCGGCACCTCCATCACGTTGGTCGGCGTGGCACCGAGGAAGGTGACGTCCCAGCCGAGTTTCTTGGCTTCGGTCATCGCTCCTATGGTCTCGCGGAGCACAGTGCCGAGCACGACGAGGTCGCAGCCGTCGGACTTCATCTTGGCGATCTGCGCGCTGAAGTCGGAGGCGCCCCGCTTGTAGCTCGTGATCGAAGCCGGCTGAGCCTTCATCGCGGTGAGCTGCTGGTTGAAGCCGTCGAGCACGTTCTTACCGTACTCGTCATCCTGATGCATGATGCAGGGCTTCTTGAAGCCCTTCCACTCCATCATGAATTTCAGCGCGGCCCGCGTGCTCTCGACGTAAGGCAACAGGTTGTTGAACTTCAACCGCTCCTGCGGCTTGGCCGGATCGAACTTGAAGGTGAACTCGGCCGCCGTCAGCGGGAAGAGCTGCAGTACGCCGGCGTCGAAGAGGATGTCCTGCGCGGCGAGGACCGTCGGTGATCCCATAGGCCCCACCATCGCGAAGATCTTGTCGCGCTCGATCAGTTTTTGCGACGCCAACACGGCCTTTTTCGGATCATAGCCGCTGTCCTCGATGACCAGTCGAATCTTGCGGCCATTGATCCCGCCGGACGCATTGATCTCCTCGGTCGCCATCTTCATGCCGTTTGCGACCGGGACGCCCCAACCCTTGATCGGTCCCGACAGGTCCTGGTGAGTGCCGATGACGATCTCGGATGGCGAGATGCCTTCGTTGGTGACCTTGGTTTGCGCCGCGGCCGGCAGACAGGTGAGCACTACGACACTCACAGCAAGGCCGAACGCGCTGAACGATTTCGACATTGACGTCTCCTCTCCTAAAGGCCCGTGTTGGACGAAGGGCGAGGGCCATCGCTCCTCCGCTTGCTCGAATGGCTGGCTTTTCTTTTCTGCACATGCGCCCTGTCGGAAAACCGATTCCCACTCTTCGGGGGGCATGTGGGTCACGCTACCGCACGCTGGCGATACATCCCCTCGATCTCGGCAGCGTAGCGCTTGTTCACGAAGCCGCGCTTCAGCTTCATGGTCGGCGTCAGTTCCTCGTCTTCCGGGGTGAGCTGGCGCTCGATCAGGTAGAACTTCTTGATGGTCTCGACGCGGGCAAAATTGCCGTTGACCCGTTCGATCTCGCGCCAGATCAGGTCCTGAATCTCCGTCGCCCGGCACAGGCTGGCGTAATTGGTGAACGGGATGTCGTGGTCCTGCGCAAATTTCTCGACATTCTCCTGGTCGATCATCACGAGGCAGGTGAGATAAGGCCGCTTGTCGCCGATCACCACGGCATCCGAGATGTAGGGCGAGAATTTGAGCTGGTTCTCGATCTCAGACGGCGTGATGTTCTTGCCGCCCGAGGTGATGATGATGTCCTTCATCCGGTCGGTGATGCGGACGAAGCCTTCATTGTCGATGGTGCCAACATCGCCGGTGTGCAGCCAGCCGCGAGAATCGATGGTTTCGGCGGTCTTCTCCGGCTGGTTCAGGTAACCCATGAACAGGAAGTCACCTTTGATCAGGATCTCGCCGTCGGACGACAGTGCGACCTCCCCCCAGGGGACGGCCGTGCCGACCGAGCCGAGCTTGATCCGCTCCGCCGGCATCATGGTGGCAACCCCGCAATTCTCGGTCTGGCCATAGACTTCGTGCATGTCGATGCCGAGCGCGAGATACCAGCGGATCAGTTCGGGGGCGATCGGCGCGGCGCCGGTGAAGGCGATGCGGCAGCGGTCGAGCCCAATCATGCGGCGAATGTTGCGGAAAGCGACGCGATAGGCGAGACGGTTGGCGAGGCGCAGCGTCAGCGGCGGCCTCCTGCCCTCGAGCCGGCAATCGACCATGCGGTAGCCGATGCCGATGGCGCGGCGATAGACCCATTGCTGAAGCGGCGTCGCATCCTTCAGCGCGATGGTGATGGCGGAATAGAATTTTTCCCAGATCCGTGGCACTGCGAGGAAAACGGTCGGCTGCACCTCGCGCAAATTATCGGGCACGGTCTCCGCACTCTCGGCAAAGTTCATCACCGAGCCGAGCGCGACCGAGATGTAATAGCCGCCGACGCGCTCGGCGACATGGCAGAGCGGCAGAAAGATCAGCCGGTCCTCGTCCTCTTGCGCGGGAATGAAGTCGCTGGCGTGCCGCATCTGATGCGTCACGCTGCGGTTGGCATGCATCGCGCCTTTGGGCGGCCCTGTCGTGCCCGACGTGTAGACGAGGATTGCGAGATCGCTGGCGCCGCGGCTGTCGATCATCTCCTGCCACAGCGTCTCGCGGCCGACCATGTGGTTGCGGCCGAGCGCGCGGAACTCGTCGAGCGACATCACCATGTCGTCGGAGAAGCCGCCGAGGCCCTCCATGTCGAACACGATGATCTTCTGCAAGGTCGGACAGCGCGCCCGGCAGGCGAGGACCTTGTCGAGTTGCTCCTCGTCCTCGACGAAGATCACCTTTGTTCTGGAGTCGTTGACGAGATATTCGACCTGGGAGGATGCGTCGGTCGGATAGATCCCGGAGGAGACGCCTCCGGCGCACAGGATGCCCATGTCGGCATGGACCCATTCGGGCACGGCATTGGCGATGATGGAGGCGACGTCGCCGGGCAAGAAGCCGATCGCGCGAAGCGCATAGGCGACCTCTTTTGAGATATCCAGCCATTGGCGCCAGCTCGTCGGCTGCCAGATGCCGAACTTCTTCTCGCGGATCGCCGGCCTGTCGCCCCGCGTCTCGACGGCGCGCAGGAAGCTCTTCGCGATCGTATCAGCGACCGTCAGCACCGCCGGTCGGGCCATGCACCTCTCCTCCTTGTCGCGATCCCCTCCGTCGCCTGCCTTGCCGGCGGTCTATGTCTTGCGGAGGGGCTCGTCCATCTAACGCCACGTTTTCTTCTTTTTCCAGCGCCGTTCGCCTCTAGCGCCCACTTCCTTGGCGCCAAGGTAAAATTCCTGGATGTCCTGGGAATGCATCAAGCGGTCGCAGGTGTCGTTCATCACGATTCGGCCGATCTCCAGGACATAGCCGTCATGCGCGGTCTCCAGCGCCACCTTGGCGTTCTGCTCGACCAGCAGGATCGACATGCCCTGCTCCTCGTTGACGCGGCGGATGATGGTGAAGATCTCCTTCACCAGCAGCGGCGATAGACCGAGCGAGGGCTCGTCGAGCAGGAGCAGCGTCGGCCGGTTCATCAGGGCGCGGCCGATCGCCAACATCTGCTGCTCGCCGCCGGAGAGCTGACCGGCCGGCTGGTTGATGCGCTCCTTCAGGCGCGGGAAATAGTCGTAGACGCGCTCCAGATCTTCCGCGACGCCGTCACGGTCCCGGCGCGGATAGGCGCCCATCATCAGGTTCTCGCGCACCGAGAGGAACGGGAAGACTTCGCGCCCCTCCGGCACGTGACTGAGGCCGAGCCGCACGATCCTGTCGGCTTCCATGCGCTGGATCGGCTTGCCCATGAACTCGATCGCGCCCTTCTGCGGATCGAGGATGCCGGAGATGGTCTTCAGCACCGTGGTCTTGCCGGCGCCATTGGCGCCGAGCAGCGTGACGATGCGGCCGCGCGGTACCTCCAGCGAGATGCCGCGGATCGCCATGATCGGCCCGTAATAGCTCTCGATGTTCGAGAGTTTCAAGATGGTCTCGGGTGTCGCGGTCGCATCCATAGACTCAGGCCCCCAGATACGCGGCGACGACATCGGGGTGCTGCTGCACCTCGGCCGGCGAGCCCATCGCCAGCACCCGGCCATAGTTGAGGGCAATGACGCGGTCGGAAACGCGGTTGACCAGCGACATGTCGTGCTCGACCATCAGCACGGTGACGCCGAGTTCGTTTTTCATGTCGCGGATCCAGAACGACATGTCGTCGGTCTCCTCGACATTGAGGCCGGAGGACGGCTCATCCAGCAGGATCAGCTTCGGCTCCGAGCACAGCGCGCGCGCCAGCTCGATGACCTTGCGCACGCCATAGGGAAGGCCCGAGATCAGCTTGTCGCGATAGGGTTCGAGATCGAGGAATTCGATCACCTGCTCGACCCGGCGGCGGTGCACCTTCTCGTTGGCCCGTACGCTCGGCAGGAACAGCAGCTCCTGCCAGAGTTGCGTGGTGGAATGGCGGTGGCGTCCAACCAGCAGATTGGAGAGCACGGTCGCGTTCTCGAACAGCTCGATGTTCTGGAAGGTGCGGGCAATACCGAGCTTGGCGATGTCGTAGGGCGGCTGTTCGGTGATGTCCTGGTCCTCGAAGAAGATGCGGCCCGAGGTCGGCCGGTAAATCCGCGAGATCAGGTTGAAGATCGAACTCTTGCCGGCGCCGTTGGGACCGATGATGGAGAGGATCTCGCCTTTCTCGATCGCGAACGAGACCGCATCGACCGCCTTGAGACCGCCGAAGTGCAGCGACAGGTTCTCAGCGCGGAAATAGCTCATCGGTTGCGCTCCGATTTCACGTAGATCTTCTGCCGCTTGAAGGTGGCGCGCTTGTAGAGCGGGAACAGCTGGAAGAAGAGCTTGATCTTGAGCCAGCGGCCGTAGAGGCCGAGCGGCTCGAACAGCACGAACAGCACGATGATGATGCCGTAGATCGCGCCTTTCAGGCCGTTGAGCGAGGCGAAGGCTGCGACCTTGGACTGAATGTTGCCCGCAGTCGCCGAGCTCGCACCAAATGTCGCGGCGATGCCGGCGATCATGCCGGGCATGTCGTCCTTGAGATAGGTCAGGAACGGATCGATCATCACGATAAAGATCGCGCCCAGAACCGCGCCGTGCAGGCTGAAGGCGCCGCCGATCAGGATCACGATGATGAACTCGATCGAGAGCTGCAGCGTGAACATCTCCGGCGAGATGAACGAGAGCTTGTGCGCGAACAGCACCCCGGCAAAACCGGTGATCGCCGCCGAGATCGCAAAGGACTTCACCTTGTAGAGCGCAACATTGACGCCCATGCTGCGCGCCGCCGTCTCGGAGTCGCGGATCGCAACAAAGGCGCGGCCTGTCGGCGAGCGCAGCAGATTGAGCGTGCCGACGATGGTCAGCACCAGCACGGCAAGGCAGAGGTAATAGAAGGTCGGGCTGTCGCGCGGGACCGTGACGCCGAGCAGCGATAGCGTCTTGACCCGCATGCCTTCATTGCCGTTGGTGACGCTCTCCCAGCGCGCCAGGATCTCCTCGACGATCAAGGCAAAGGAGATGGTGGCGATGACGAGATAGATGCCGGTCAGGCGCAGGGCGGGAAAGCCGACCATCGCGCCGATGATGCCGGTCAGCAGTCCTGCGGCGAGGAAGTAGACCGGGAACGGCACGTTGTATTTCTGCAAATACGCCGCGGTATAGGCCCCGATCGCGAGGAACGCTGCGTGCCCGAGCGAGGCCTGGCCGGTAAACCCGGTCAGGATCAGCAGCGCCACGCCGACGGTCGCATAGATGCAGACGAAGACGAGCTGGCTCATCAGGTAGCTGGAGAGCACATACGGCGCGATCAGCAGCAGTGCGAGCAGGGCGCCATAGGTGGCGACGTAGCCCGAGTGCGGAAACAGCTTGATGTCGTCCTCATAATCGGTCTTGAACAGAAAGCGCATGGCGTTCAGACCTTCTTGCGGACGTGGAGACCGAACAGGCCTTCAGGTTTCAAGAGCAGCACGGCGAGCAGCACGATATAGGGTGCGACGTCCTTCCAACCTTCGGCCAGATAAAAGCCGGCCATGCTCTCGATCACGCCGATCAGCACGCCGCCGACGACTGCGCCCGGGATCGAGCCGAAGCCGCCGAGCACGGCGGCGGGAAAGGCCTTTAGGCCGAGCACGAGGCCGACATTGGAATGGATGAAGGTGATCGGCGCCAGCAGCACGCCGGCGCAGGTGGCGACCGCCGCGCTAATGGCCCAGACGATCGACACCACGCGCTTGACCGGAATACCCATGTAATAGGCCGCCAGCATGTTCTCGGAACTGGCACGCATCGCAGTGCCAAGCGTGGTCTTGTTGAAGAACAGCCATAGCAGCGCGCACAGGATCATTGTTGCTGCGATCACCGAGAGCTTGTCGTAGGCAAGGACCAGAGAGCCCATGCGCAGCACCCCCTGGCTGAAGGGGGTCTCGATTTTCAAGTCGTCGGTGCCCCAGATCATGCCGGCGATCGAGCGCAAGAAATAGCCGAGGCCGATCGTCGCCATGATGATGGAGAATTGTGGATAGCCGAGGATCGGCCGCACCACCACGCGCTCCGCCAGCATGCCGAACAGCGCCATGGCGGCTATGGCACCGGCAAAGCCGATCCAGTAGTTCAGACCCATCATGCCGATGAAGGTGAAGGCGAAGAAACCGCCGAGCATCATCAGGTCGCCCTGGGCGAAATTGACGACCTCGGTGGCCTTGTAGACGAGCACGAAGCCGAGCGCGATCAGGCCGTAGACGCAGCCGAGCGCAACACCGCTGACCAGCTGCTGAACGAAATCCAGCATCGCCGCGCATCCTCCCGACGCAACCAACGGTTCTTCTTGACCGCCTTGTTGCATCTTGTGTCCAGTCGCTACGCAGTCGTTTCGCTGCGTCAGCGCCATTTGTCCGAGGCCAATTCAGCCTGAACCGCCAAGCGCTGTCAACAAACGGTGACTTGCCTTTAGGATGACGGAATTTGTCGGCCGTAAATTCACGGTGCCGAAACATCTTAAAGTCATGGTCGCGGACGATGCAAAACCGGATGGTGTGGCCGTCATGAAGCCGGACAGCTCGGCGCTGGAAGTCCTGGGGTTAACGAAGCGTTTTGACCGTTTGGCGGTCGATGGCCTCGATCTCACTATTCATGCCGGCGAATTCTATGCCCTGGTCGGCCCTAACGGCGCCGGCAAGACCACCACCCTGCGCATGGTTGCAGGCCTGCTGCGGCCCGATGCCGGACGCGTCTCGATCTTCGGCATCGATGCGCTCCAAAATCCGGTCGCCGCCAAGCAGATGATGGCATGGGTGTCCGACGAGCCGATGATCTACGACAAGCTGACGCCGCTCGAATATCTCGAGTTCGTCGCCGGTCTCTGGGGTATCGCGCCGTCCAGCTCGGAACCTGTTGCGCAGGAGCTTCTCGGCTCGCTTGGCCTCGAGTCGCATCGGCACGAACGCTGCGAAGGCTTTTCCAAAGGCATGCGCCAGAAGGTGGCGCTGGCCGGCGCGCTGGTGCACGATCCCCGCCTCATCATCCTCGACGAGCCGCTGACGGGGCTCGATGCCGTTTCCGCCCGCCATGTGAAGGGCCTCCTCAGCGAGCGCGTCCGCGCCGGCTGCACCGTCATCATGACCACGCATATTCTCGAGGTCGCCGAGCGCATGGCCGACCGCATCGGCGTGATCGCATCGGGCCATCTGGTCGCCGAAGGCACGCTTGACGAACTGCGCCGGCAGAACGGCCATGATGATACCAGCCTGGAAGACCTTTTCATCGCGCTGGTGACGTTTCCGGACGCCGCATGAGCTCGGCGACCGCGATCTCCTGGTTCGCTCGTCACGAGCTCCGGCTCGCCTGGCGCGAATGGTTTGCCATGATGACCGGCGGCCAGCGCAAGCGAGCGCGCGCCGCCCTCATCGGCCTGTTGTTCTTCGCAGCACTCCTGCACGTGCCGGCCTGGGCGGTGATCGGCCGCTTCGCCGATCTGCAACTGCCGCTCGACAAGTCCTCGCTGATCGTGATCTCGGCGACGATCTTTCTGGCCTGGAGCTTGATGCTGTCGCAGGCGATCGAATCGGTGACACGGGTGTTTTACGCCCGTGCCGATCTCGACCTCATCATGTCCTCGCCGGCGAGGCTGGCCAACCTGTTCTCGGTCCGCATTGCCGCGATCGCGCTGACCGTCACGGTGATGGCGCTGCTGTTCTCGACGCCCTTCATCGACGTGCTGGTGATCGGCGGCGGTGCGCGATGGCTCAGCGCGTTGGGCGTCGTGGTCGCGATGGGCCTGTCGGCGGCGGCGATCGCTATTGCCGTCACCATTCTCCTGTTTCGGCTGATCGGGCCGGCGCGGACGCGCTTGATCGCCCAGATCCTCGCCGCGGTCATCGGCGCTGGCTTCGTGATCGCGCTCCAGGTCGCCGCGATCATGTCCTACGGCACGCTGTCGCGCTTCACCATCCTGACCTCGGGTAGCCTCGCCGCCTACGCGCCCGATGTCGACAGCATCTGGTGGTGGCCGGCGCGGGCGACCATGGGCGACTGCGAGGCGCTGTTGCTGCTTCTCGCGCTCGGGCTCGTGCTGCTCGGAAGCGTCATGGCGATCTTTTCGGGCCGCTTTGCCGATACTGCCATCGATGCGGCGGCGTATGGCGCATCCGGCCGCGTGCGCGCGAAGGAGCGCCCGTTCCGCGGCGGATCGCGGCAGCAGGCGCTGCGACGCAAGGAATTTTCGCTGCTCTGGCGCGATCCCTGGCTGATCTCGCAGACCCTGATGCAGCTGCTCTATCTGGTGCCGCCGGCGCTGCTGCTCTGGCGAAATTTTGCCGATAGCTCGGCAGCGCTGACGCTGATCACGCCTGTCATCGTAATGGCGGCCGGACAGCTCGCCGGCGGGCTTGCCTGGCTGACCATCTCGGGCGAGGACGCGCCCGACCTGGTCGCGACCGCGCCGCTGACGCCATCCAGCGTCATCCGTGCCAAGATCGAGGTGGTGCTGATCGCGACCGCCGTGATCTTCTGCCCTCTGGTGGCGGCGCTGGCCTTCGCCTCGCCAATCCAGGCGGCAATTAGCGCCGGCGCAATCATCATCAGTGCGGCCTCCGCCACCGCGATCCAGCTCTGGTTCCGGGTGCAGGCCCGGCGCAGCCAATTCCGCCGCCGCCAGACCTCCTCGCGGCTTGCGACTTTTGCCGAAGCCTTCTCCTCGATCGGTTGGGCCGCGACTGCGGCGCTGCTGCTCGCTCTCCCCATCGCCGGCCTCATCAGCGGCCTGATCACAGCTAGCCTCATTGCCATCACCTGGAAGTTCAGCCCGCGGCGTGAATAAGCCACGCCAGCGAAAGGTGCGACACTGACGCGCTGTTGATCGCAGCCCATTGGCCACGCGCCGCATTGCACGCTAGACTTTCTCGTGAAGTCATCGGGGACGGATGCATGTGGCGACTGGTTTGGGCGGCTTTGGTGCTGTTCGGCGTATCCCTCGCACCTACCCTCGCCCAACAGCCACCTCAACTCAGCGAGTGTCTGGCGATGGCGAACGCGGCGCCGCGCGCGCTGCCGGTCGCGTTCCGGCAGGCCGCCGGCTCAGCCGAGGTCGAGATCACCTATGCCGGCCACTCCACCTATTTCATCGATACGCCCGGGGGCCTGCGCATCGCCACCGACTATAGCGGCGCCTATCAGGTGGGACCGCTGCCCGACGTCGTCACCATGAACCGTGCGCACAGCACGCACTACACCCTATTCCCGGACAAGCGCATTCCTCATGTGCTGCACGGCTGGGGCGTGGATGGCAAGCCGGCGATTATATCGGAGCGCATCGGCGATACCTTCATCCGCAACGTCACCACCGACATCCGCCGCTATTTCGGCGACGATTCTGGCGCCGACATGATCCGCGACGGCAACTCGATCTTCATCTTCGAGGTCGCCGGCCTCTGCATCGGTCATCTCGGTCATCTTCATCACAAGCTCGACGACAGCCATTTCGCCCAGATCGGGCGGCTCGACATCGTGATGGTGCCGATCGACGGCACCTACACCATGTCACTGGACGGCATCTCCGAGATCACCAAACGGCTGCGCGCCTCGGTGGTGCTGCCGATGCACCGCTTCGCCACCCCGCTCGACGATTTCATGCGCCGGATCAGCCAGCAGTTCGAGATCGATCAGCGCATCGAGCGGTCGTTCCGGATCTCGCGGGATGCGCTGCCGTCGAAGCCGACGGTGATCATCCTCGACGGGGTCTGACGCGCGAAGCCGGAACACATGAACGTCCTCTGACTTGGTTTGCTTCAAGATCATCCTTGCTCGGAGCAATCATGAGCAGACGGTTTCTTATCCTCGGCTCATTCACCGCGATATATTTGCTGTGGGGTTCCACCTACTTTGCCATCACATTGGGCCTAAAATCGATCCCGCCATTTTTGCTGATGGCGCTCCGCTCGTTCTGCGGCGGCATTGCGCTATTGGCGATGAGCGGTGGGCAGGTCGCAAGCATATCCTCGCAGGCGTGGGCGCGGGCGAGCCTTTGCGGACTGCTCTTCTTCGTCGGCTGCCACGGCGTGCTCGCTTATGCCCAGCAATCGATTCCTTCGGGCGCGGCAGCGATCGTGCTCGCTACCATCCCGTTCTGGATCTTGCTGATCGATGTCTTGTTCCCCGACGATCAGCGACCAAAGCCCCTCGCCCTGCTGGCGCTCGTGCCCGGCTTCTTCGGCGTTGGCCTCGTGGCGCGGCAGAACGTCGAGCAGGCCGGCATCAGCATTCTTCCCGTCGTCCTTCTCCTGGCTGCGGCCTTGTCATGGTCGGTCGGGACCGTCCTGTCCCGGAGCATGTCGCACCAGGCGTCGGCCATCCTGCTGTCGGGCATGCAGCTTACGATCGGCGGTGCCGTGTTGTTCGCAATCAGTTGGCTGACCGGCGAGATCGGAAGCTTCAGGCCGAGCGACGTCTCGCTGACTTCGCTTGCGGCGGCGCTTTGGCTGATCATCTCAGGCAGCGTGATCGGATTCGTCGCCTACAATTGGCTACTGGAAAACGTCTCGACCTCGTTCGTATCGACCTACACTTTCGTCAACCCGGTGATCGCAGTGCTGCTCGGTACTGTCATACTGGGCGAGCCATTTTCACGTCTGATGCTGCTTGGCGCGGGCCTCGTCATTGTCTCCATCATCGTCATCTGGCTGGCGGAACGTTCAGCGAGCCGGCGAACGAACGACGCGACCGATCGCGGCGTGAGGCATCTGTCGCCACGCCAGACCTGACGACCGCGGACGGCAATTTTCTCCAAGTCACTAAGGCACGTTCGTGCTGATCTCGTCGCAAGAGGAGATCGACATGACAGATTTTGCGAGACTGTTGCATGCGGACGGACCGAACCCAGAGCACGCGGCGGCGCTGCAGCTTTACGGTCGTTTTGTCGGCGACTGGGACGCCGAAATCACCGCCCACGGGCTCGATGGAACCAAACACACAGCGTCAGGCGAAATCCATTTCGGCTGGGTACTGGAGGGGCGCGCCGTGCAGGACGTCTGGATGATTCCTCGTCCCGCCGGCAGCCCGGCCTTTCCGATCGCCGGCAATTGGTACGGCACGACGCTACGTGTCTATGACCCAACCATTGCCGCGTGGCGGATTTCCTGGTTCGATCCAGGCCGCAGCGTGTTCCGCCAGCAGATCGGCCGTCCGCGCGGCGACGATATCGTACAGGAAGGCACGACCGAAGCCGGTGAGCTGACGCGCTGGAGCTTTACGGAGATCACCGACGATTCCTTCCACTGGCTCGGGGAGGTCAGGCCGGCCGCCGTAGCGGACTGGCGGCTGATGGTCGATGTGAAAGCAAAGCGGCGCGAGGGCTGACGAGGGTGCCGCTGTGCTCGCGATGACGGGTGCGGTTGCATGACGCGCGCTGCCGCGTGACGAAATGAGGTGTTAGGCTCTCAGCACAAAAACAGAGGGAGCGAACGCCGATGGCCGCAAGTGGGTTGCCCGCCAATACGAGCGGACTGTTTGTCGAGCCGCGCGAGGACTGGCTTGCGCAGCACCAGGAGGAGATCATCGATGCGCCCCGGCCGATCGTCGATCCTCACCACCATCTCTGGAATCGCGGGCACCGCTATCTGATCGAGGAGATGGCGGCCGACATCGCCTCCGGCCACAACGTCGTCGCAACCGTCTACGTCGATTGCCGCTCGATGTATCGTGCGCATGGGCCAGAGGCGTTCCGGCCCGTCGGCGAGGTCGAGTTCGCCGATGGCGTCGCCGCGATGAGCGCGAGCGGTGGTTACGGCAGGGCGGCGATCTGTGCGGGCATCGTCAGCCACGCCAATCTGCTGCTGGGCGACGCGGCCAAGCCGGTGCTGGAAGCGGAGATCGCGGCGGGCAACGGCCGCTTCCGCGGCATCAGGCATTCCTCGGCCTGGGACGAAGACCCCGTCGTCGCCGGCATGTATGCGAACCGGCCGAAGGGCCTTTTGCAGGATTCGACCTTCCGCAAGGGATTTGCCTGCCTCGCGCCGCTGAACCTCAGCTTCGATGCCTGGCTGTTTCATCCGCAGATCGGGGAGTTGACCGAGCTTGCGCGCGCCTTCCCCGACACCAGAATCGTGCTCGACCATTGTGGCGGCCCCGCCGGCGTCGGCCGCTTTGCGGGACGGCGCGAGGAGGTGTTTTCGCAATGGCGCGCCTCGATCCGCGAGATCGCGAAATGCGAGAACGTGGTGGTTAAGCTCGGCGGGCTCGCGATGTGCCTGCTCGGCTATGACTTCCATCTGCGCGAGAGGCCGCCATCATCCGAGGAGCTTGCCACAGCCTGGCGGCCTTATGTCGAAACCTGCATCGAGGCATTTGGCCCGAGGCGCGCGATGTTCGAGAGCAATTTCCCGCCGGACAAGGGCCAGTGCAGCTATCACGTGATCTTCAACGCCTTCAAGCGCATCGCAGCGGCCCTGAGCGAGGCCGAAAAGACGGCGCTGTTCTCGCAGACCGCGATCGATTTCTATCGGCTCGAACTGCCGTCGTGACGAGAAGAGGGGCCGGGATGTTGATCCCGACCCCTCTTCCGTCGTAGCCGCTGGGAAGCGTCCTTGAAAACGTATTGTTCGGGCTCTAGCCGGCGCCCATCAACGAAGCTGGACGGCGCTCGCCGCTGGAGGTGAACATCTTCTTGAGCTTGTTGACCACACGGATCAGAAGGCCGATCATCACCGGATTGGTCTTGCGGCAGAAGGCGATCTTCTTGACGTGCCCTTCGACATGCCATTTGGCATGCGCGCCGTCGCGGAAGAAAATGACGTCGCCGGGACCGTAGCGCTTCGGCGGCATACCGTCGCTTTCGAGCACGATCGATCCTTCCATGATCATGATCGTCTCGTCGATATCGTAGTACCAGTTGAAGCGCCCTTCAGTGCAGGCCCAGATGATGGTTTGGGCCGTGCCGTCGGCGCTGGTGGACAGGACGCGCGAGCGCGACACCGGGTTACCCTCGATGATCCAGGACGGCTCGATCGGCCGCAGCTCCAGATCCACATTGCAACTGCCGATCTCAATCATGGCGCGCGACATCTGTTTCCTCAGGGAATGAAATAAGTTTGACCGGGTCGGAGCCCGGATTGTTTCAATGATCCTCGCAACGCTAGTGATCGGCTTTTAATTCTTCCTTACGCAGGCCTCGACAATCGACCGTAGTTGAAGCCGCAAAGCGCGTTAACGCCGTGATTTCCTGCCAATTGGCCTATGTGAACCCATCTTTTCCGGGGGTGCGACAAAATGCGCGAACGTGACCATCGAGGGAGTCATGGAGGCTCCTCGCGCTCGAGGTTCTGACAGCGAACCACCGTGCTCACCTCTCCTACAAGAGAGGTAAAGCAGGTTACTTCGCCCACTCGCCCTTGCGGAACACCGGCACCTTGCTGCCGTCGGCGAGAATGCCGTCGATGTCGGTCTCGGCCGAGCCGATCATCCAGTCGATATGGATCAGGCTCTGGTTGCCGCCCTGCGCGGCGATCTGCTGCGGCGTGAGCTGCGCGCCGTTGACGAAGCATTTCGAGTAGCACTGGCCGAGCGCGATGTGGGACGCCGCGTTCTCGTCGAACAGCGTGTTGTAGAACAACAGTCCGCTCTGCGAGATCGGCGAGGAATGCGGCACCAGCGCCACCTCGCCGAGGCGGCGCGCGCCCTCGTCGGTGTCGAGCACCTTATTCAGCACCTCCGCGCCGCGCGAGGCCTTTGCGTCGACGATCTTGCCGTCCTCGAAGCGCACCGAGATGTTGTCGATCAGGGTGCCCTGGTAGGACAGCGGCTTCGAGCTCACGACGTGGCCGTAGACGCGGCGGCAATGCGGCGTGGTGAAGACCTCTTCGGTCGGGATGTTGGCGTTGCAGCTGATGCCGTTCTTGGAGAGCGAGGCGCCGCCCTCCCATTCATGGCCATCGGCAAGTCCGATGGTGAGGTCGGTGCCCGGCCCCGAATATTGCAGCGCGCGGAAACGCTGGCCATTGAGCCAGCTGGTGCGCTCGCGCAGCACCGCATTGTGGCTCGCCCAGTTGCTAATCGCGTCTTCACGGTCGACGCGGGACGCCGCAAAGATTGCATCCGCGAGCTTGCCGATTGCGACGTCCTCAGGATCGTCAGGAAACACCTGCCTGGCCCAGGACGGGCTCGGGTAAGCAATGATGTTCCAGTTGGTGTCGAAATTGACGATTTTTTCCAGCGCCGGTTGATAGGCCATGGAATTGGCCTTGCTGGCGCGCGCCACCTTGGAGGGATCCTCGCCCGACAGCAGCATCGGATTGTCGCCGACGATGGCGAGCCGTGCGGTGTTGTCCGAGAATGCCTTGGCCATGCCCTCATACAGCCAGCCGGCAGCACGATCGAAACTATCGTCGTGACCGAAGCGGTAGCGCGCCAGCGTCATCTCCTCATCCGACAGGATCGGCGTTACGATCCCGGCGCCGGCCTTGTAGGCGTGCACGGCGATCCGCCGCACCAGCGGCAGCGCGATCGCAGGCGCCGTCAGAAGAAGATCCTGCCCCGGCCGCAAACCCAGCCCCACCTTCACCGCCACCTCGGCCAGCCGGTCGAGTTTCGCGGGATCGATGGGAGAAGCGGAATTGCGGTGATCAGTCATACGGGGCCCTCTGCCGTCTCTCGTTCAATCTAAGCCTAGGATCGCAAGGCGCAAGTGCGCGAGCACCTTGCGACAGCGATAAGATACGCAGTTTCACGCATGTTGGTTTTCAACGCGTTGCCGATTTCAACACCCGGTCGACCATGGCCGGCGCAAGGCCGAGGTAATTTCTTGGCGAGGTGAGTGCCTCGATTGTGGCACGGTCGATGCAGTTCAAGACGCGGGAGTCGGATGAAAGCGCATCCGCCAGCGACAGACTTTTCTCACTGGCGAGCCGGCAGGCGTCATAGACCATGTCATGCGCCTCCTGCCGCCCGATTTGCGGCGCGAGCCCCATCATGACCGCTTCGGCCACGATCAGGCCGCGGCTGATGGCGAGATTGTCGTTCATCTTCGCCTCATCCACGATGAGGCCTGCGAGCGCAAACTTCGCCTGGTGCAGCGCGCCGGCGGTCAGCACGAAGCTTTCTGGGATTGCCATCCATTCGGCGTGCCAGGGGCCGGTGGCGCGCTCGAAATCCTGCACCATCGCATCCAGCATCAGGCCTGCATGCTGGCGCACCGCCTTGGACGCCGCAAGCATCAGTTCGGAGGAGATCGGGTTGCGCTTCTGCGGCATGGTGGAGGAGGCGCCGCGCCCCTTGACGAAGGGTTCGTAGACCTCGGCAAACTCGGTCGAAGCCATGATCATGATGTCGAGCGCGATCTTGCCGAGCGAGCCGGTGACGAGCGCCAGGAAGTTCACGGCCTCGGCAAAGCCGTCGCGCGCGACGTGCCAGGTCGAGGCGGGAACGCCGAGCTTCAGCTCGGCGCAGAGCGCCTCCTGCACCTCGAATCCCTTGTCGCCGAGCGAAGCCAGCGTGCCGGCAGCGCCGGCAAACTGGCCGACCAGGACGCGCGGCTTCAACTGCGCCAGACGCTCGGCATGACGGTCGAACATCGCGAGCCAGATCGCGGTCTTGTAGCCAAACGTCACCGGCAGCGCCTGCTGCAGATGGGTGCGGCCCGCCATCGGCGTATCGCGATAACGCTTGGACAGGTCTGCAAGAATCCGGCGCAGTTCGGCAATGTCCCTTTCGACGATCTCGAGCCCGGCACGCAGTTGCAGGACCACCGCGGTGTCCATGATGTCCTGCGTGGTCGCGCCCCAATGCACGTAGCGGCCAGACTCGCCGCACTGCTTCACCATCTGATGCACCAGCGGCAGGATCGGATAGCCCACGATGTCGGTCTCCTGCCGCAACAGATCGAAATCGAGCGCGGAAACATTGGTCCCGGCCGAGATCTGATCAGCGGCGTCCTGCGGTATCACGCCGCATCTGGCCTCTGCCTTCGCCAACGCCACCTCGACCTCGGCATAGCGCGCCACCAGCGCGAGATCGGAGAACACTTCCCGCATCTCAGGCGTGCCGAAGGCGTCGCGGAACAGCATGGAGTCGAGCACGGTGGTCCCAGTGGGAAAAGCGGGCATGGGCATTTCTTCGTGGTTGGAGTGTTCTCTGTGAAGGCAGCTTACGCGGGCCATGCTATTCGACAATGCCTGCCATACGACCGGGTCGTCCTGGCGGATGCCCACGGGCATTCGCCGGGCATTCGCCAGGACGACGCTGGGGAAGTGTCCGACACTGCGGACGCAGCTACACTTGCGGATTAACCCAGCGGCATTCTGCGCCAAGCCTCCACATTCTATCGAGGTCGTATTCCCCATCCGAAGACAGCATAACTGGCATCACGCGATCGTGGTGAACCTGACAGCCCCTTCGGCGGACTTACAGATTTTCAAGTCGAAATCCATTTGGTTTTAGTATTGCCCGATGTCGTGGGAAGGACTGAGTTTTCGACGTGCAATTTCTGTTCCGGGACCATCTCCTCGATACCGACCGGCGCGAGCTGAGCCGCGAGCAGGTTCCCGTTGCCGTGGAACCTCAGGTTTTCGATCTGGTCGTGCATCTCATGGAGAACCGCGACCGGGTGGTCAGCAAGGGTGAGCTGATCGACAAGATCTGGCACGGCCGCAGCGTCTCCGAATCGACGCTGACCAGCCGGATCAACGCGGCACGCAAGGCGATCGGTGACAATGGCGCGAACCAGGCGCTGATCCGCACCATCGCGCGCAAGGGCTTTCGCTTCGTTGGCGACGTCGAGGCAAAGCGCGGCGCGGCCGTTCAGGAACCCGGTCCCGCGGCGCCGGTGGCGCAGACCACGCTCGCGCTACCCGACCGGCCCGCAATCGCCGTGCTGCCCTTCACCAACATGAGCGGCGACCGCGAGCAGGACTATTTTTCCGACGGCATCAGCGAGGATATCATCACCGCCCTGTCGAAGCTGCGCTGGTTCTTCGTCGTCGCGCGCAACTCGTCCTTTGTCTACAAGGGGCGCGCTGTGCACATCCACGAGGTCGCACGCGAGCTCGGTGTGCGCTACGTGATCGAAGGCAGCGTGCGGCGCAGCGGCGAGCGCCTGCGTATCTCGGCGCAGCTCAACGATGCCTCGACCGGCAGCCATCTGTGGGCGGAGCGCTACGACCGCGAGCTCGCCGACGTCTTCGCCGTGCAGGACGAGATCACCGAGGCGATCGTCGCGGCGATCGAACCGCAGCTCTACGCCGCCGAGAGCTTTCGCGCGCAGCAGAAACCGCCGGGCAGCCTGGATGCCTGGGATCTGGTGATGCGCGCATTGTCGCATTACTGGCGCATCACGCGCGAGGACAATGCCGCTGCGCAGGAGCTGCTGGAAAAGGCAATCGCGATCGATCCCGCCTATGGCAAGGCGCTGGGCCTGCTCGCGACCAGCCACATCTTCGGTGCGCATATGGGCTGGGCGGAAATGGCTGCGACCGTGCCGATCGCCGAACGCGCAGCGCTGGCCGCGGTGGAGGCCGATCGCGACGATGCCTGGGCGCATCACGGCCTCGCCTATACTTATCTGTTCCGCCGCCGCTTCGACGACGCACTGGCGGAGTTCGATCTGGCTCTCAAGCTCAATCCGAATTTCGCGATGGCGTACGCCTTCTACGGCGTGACGCTGTGCTACGCGGGGCGATGGCAGGACGGCGACGCCGCCGCGCGCCGTGCGCTGCGGCTGAGCCCGCGCGATCCGCTCGCCGCGATCTATGGTGGAGTTGCGGCCTACGCCCGGTTCATCGGCCGCGACTACGAAGGAGCCGTGCAGATGGCGCGCGAGTCGCTGCGGCAACGCAGCGATTTCGTCGGCGCGCATCGTGTGCTGACAGCCGCCGCCGGTATATCGGGAAATGCGGCCCTTGCCGCCTCCGCCCTGGACGGCCTGCGCCGCGCCCAGCCCGGCATTTCGCTTGCCTGGATCACGCGCGAGCTGCCGATGCTACGCGACGAGGATCGCGCGCATTACCTGGAAGGGCTGCGGCGCGCAGGGATGAGGTAGCTCGCCACAGCTTACCGGCCCCTGGGGGCCTCCAGGGGAGGGCAAGAAAAGTCCTACTCCTGCATCATCTCGCCGCTGCCGCCAAACTCGGCGGGAAAGTCCTTCAGCTTGGGCAGGCCGTCGCGCATCGGCAGCACCGTCTCCGCATAATTGACGTGGACGCCTGGCGAAAATGCGAGCGTGGGGATGGTGGCGGTGAAGACGTCGATCAGGCCGAGCGGCGGGTGGTTGGTCATGAGATGACCGCCGCACTTCTTGCAATATTTGCGTTGGCTGAGCGGCGTCTTGGCGAAGGTCTCGACGTTCTGGGCGCCTTCGGTGATGCGCACCGCCTCGGGCTTCCACAGGCTGAAGGCATTCACCGGTCCGCCCGACCACGACCTGCAAGAACGGCAATGGCAATAGCCCATCGCCTCCGGCTCGCCCGTGACCTCGATCGTGACCGCGCCACAGAAGCAGTTTCCGACATGTTTCATTTTGCTCGTCTCCATTGGGATCGATATTGCTGGTCGGGCCAGCCACGCGTCCTCCTTTCGGTGGACGCCTGGCGCGAGGCGAAGACTATACCGATCTGCGCCAGGGAATAAGCATCGACACGCGTTGTTTGTACTGCCGGTACTCGTCGCCGAAGAGAGCGACGAGGTCGCGCTCCTCCAGCGCGATGCCGACGAAGATGTAGAGCGTGGTCACGGCGGCGAACAGCAGATGGCCCGCGGTCATGACCGGCGCCGCCCAGAACGCGATGATGAAGCCGAGATAGATCGGATGACGAACGAATTTATAGAGCAGCGGGGTCTTGAACCGCGCAGGCGCCGCTTCCTTGCCGACGAGATGGTTGGTCACCTGATGCAGGCCGAACAGCTCGAAATGGTTGATCATGTAGGTCGAGGTGAAAACCAGCACCCAGCCTGCGAAGGACAGCGTGACCAGCGTCACGGCAAAATCGGGATCCTGGACCTCCCAAACGACTGAAGGCAGCGGCCGCCACTGCCAGAACAGGAGCAGCAACGACAGGCTCGCCAGCAGCACATAGGTGCTGCGCTCGACCGGCTTCGGGACGAACTGCGTCCACCAGGCCTTGAAGCTCTGACGCGCCATCACGCTGTGCTGGATGGCGAACAGGGTCATCAGGAGGAGATTGATGATGACGGCCTCAAGCGGGGGCGTGGCGGTTCCGGTGTCGATGGTCTTCGGCACGACCAGCCCCATGACGAAGCCGATGGCGTAGAGAATGGTGACGAAAAACACGAGATATGCCGCAATTCCGTACAGAAAGGCGACGAACTTGAACATGCGTGAGCCCGCAACCGCCGGGCTGATCGAATGAACCTGATCAATCTGAGACATGGAAAGCTCCGTTGTGCCAAAACATCGGCACTATGTGGTCGCCCCACCATGCGCTTCGGACGGGCCTGAGACTTTCGCCGACAATTGATTTTCGCCTGAGACGCCATTGATTTTTGCTTGAGACGACACAAAACGTGCGATTTTGCTTTGAAAACAACGTGCTCGACGGCGACCTGCGGGAACTCACCTGCGCCGGGATAGCCGTGCCGTTGCAGCCGCAGGTGTTCGATCTGTTGCTCTATCTGGTTGCTCAACGCGCGCGTGTGGTCAGTAAGGATGACCTGATCAGCCAGATCTGGAGCGACCGCATCGTCTCCGATTCCGCCCTGAACAGCCGGATCAACGCCGCGCGCAAGGCGATCGGCGACGACGGCGCGACCCAGCGGCTGATCAAGACCATTCCGCGCAAAGGCTTTCGTTTCGTCGGCGAGGTCCAGGAAGAGGTGGCGGCGTCGCCTGCGCCCGCCATATCCGTTTCTGCCCGGCCGCACACCGCCACAGACCGCCCGGCAGTCGCGGTGCTCGCCTTCGAGAACATGAGCGGCGATCCCGCGCAGGACTATTTCGGCGACGGCATCAGCGAGGACATCCTCACCGCGCTGTCGAAACAGCGCTGGTTCATGGTGATCGCCCGCAACTCGTCTTTCACCTACAAGGGACGCGCGGTCCACATCAGGCAGATCGCCGAGGAACTCGGCGTCCGCTACATCGTCGAGGGCAGCGTGCGCAAGGCGGACAACCGGGTGCGCATCACCGCACAGCTCAACGATGCCACGTCGGGCAGCCATCTCTGGGCCGAGCGCTACGACCGCGAGCTGATCGACGTCTTTGCCGTGCAGGACGAGATCACCAACGCGATCGTGGCGGCGATCGAGCCGCAGATCCACGCGGCCGAAAATTTTCGCGCTCACCGCAAGCCGCCTGCGAGCCTGGACGCCTGGGATCTGCTGATGCGGGCACTGTCGCACTACTGGCGCGTGACGCGGCAGGATCACGAGGCCGCCCGGACGCTGCTGGAGCGCGCGATCGGAATCGATCCGAATTATGGTCAGGCGCTGTCGGTGTTGGCGGCAAATCATATGTTCGGCGTGCATCTCGGCTGGGCCGAGCTTGCCGCGGTGGCGCCAGTGGCGGAAGCCGCCGCGCTCGCTGCCGTGCGCTGCGACCATGAGGATGCCTGGGCGCATGCCGCGCTCGGGAGCGTCCTGTTCTCGACACGTAGGCTGGCCGACGCACTGTCCCAGTTCGAGCAGGCGCTCGCGCTCAATCCGAACTTCTCGCTGGCGCAGGGCTATTACGCGCTGGCACTGTCTTATGCCGGACGCTCGAAGGAATCGTTCGAGGCGGCGCAGACGGCAATCCGGCTCTCGCCGCGCGATCCCTCGCTGGCGATCTATCACGGCATTGCAGGCTATGCGCGCTTTACCGACCGGCACTATGACGAGGCGATCGCGCTCGCGCGCGAGGCGATCCGGCACCGCGGCGACCTCACCGGCGCCTACCGCGTGCTCGCGGTCTCCGCCGGCATGACCGGGGACGCAAAGCTTGCAGAGATGGCGCTGAGCGAACTCCGCCGCGCCCAGCCCGGAATCTCGCTGCACTGGATCGCGACGCAACTGCCGTGGGCCAATGACGCCGACCGCAATCACTATCTGGAAGGATTTCGGCGGGCGGGGTTGCGATGACGGGCCTGCCCGCGACGCTGTGTCGCTAGCCGCGGGTCATGTCGGCCAACGACCGACATCAGCGCTACACAGCGATAAGCGGCAGATAAATCAAAACAGGACACGCTGTACATTTTTTGTGCGAACGTTGTCGCGACTTTCATCTTGCGGCGCCGAGCGAGACTATGTGAGCCTCGCTACCGGATGGGGACTGGGATGGGCCGGCCGTCGCTTTGCGCGCGAGCACGTTGCGAAGCGTTACCGGCTGACCTCGCTTGATAAAGTTTAGACATGCCGAAACGAGTGTTGCTTGGTCTCCTCCTGGCTTGCGGCCTCACGGCCCCGGCGCCGGCGCAAGAGCCGAAAACAGGAGGCGTGATCAATGCCGTGATCCAGCCCGAGCCGCCCGGCCTGATGCTTGCAATAGTCCAGAACGGTCCGACCCAGATGGTGTCGGGCAACATCTTCGAGGGGCTGCTGCGCTACAGCCCCAAGCTCGAGCCGCAGCCGGAGCTCGCCGAGAGCTGGAGCGTAAGCGAGGACGCGAAAACCTACGCCTTCAAGCTCAGGAAGGGCGTGACCTGGCATGACGGCAAGCCCTTCACCGCCGCAGACGTGCTGTTCTCGGTCGAGATGCTGAGGCAGACCCACGCGCGCGCCCGCAACAACCTCGCCCAGGTCGACAAGGTCGAGGCGCCCGACGACTACACGGTGGTCTTTACGCTGAAGCAGCCGTTCGGCCCGTTTCTCGGCATCTTCGAGGTTGGCTCGATGCCGATGGTGCCGAAGCATCTTTATGAAGGGACCGACTTCAAGACCAATCCCTACAACAACGCGCCGATCGGCACCGGTCCCTTCATGTTCAAGGAGTGGCAGAAGGGCTCGTTCATCCGCCTGGTCAAGAACCCGAACTACCATGAGAAGGGCAAGCCCTATCTCGACGAGATCTACTGGCAGATCATTCCTGACGCCGCGGCGCGCTCGGTGGCGTATGAGACCGGCAAGGTCGACGTGCTGCCCGGCGGCTCGGTCGAGAATTTCGACGTGCCGCGGCTGTCCAAGCTGAAAGACACCTGCGTCACCGGTGCCGGCTGGGAGTTCTTCTCCCCGCTGGCCTGGCTCTGGCTCAATAACCGCCAGGGTCCGCTCGCGGACAAGCGGGTGCGGCAGGCGGTCATGTATGCAATCGACCGCGATTTCGCCAAGGACGTCATCTGGAACGGGCTCGGCAAGGTCGCGACCGGCCCGTCGGCCTCGACCATCAAATATTACACCGACGACGTGAAAAAATACCCGTACGATCCGGCAAAGGCCAAGTCGCTGCTGAAGGAAGCCGGCTACAAGGGCGAGAAGATCCGCCTGTTGCCGCTGGCCTATGGCGAAACCTGGCAGCGCTGGGGTGAAGCGGTGAAGCAGAACCTCCAGGACGCCGGTATCAACATCGAGACGATTGCCACCGACGTTGCTGGCGGCAACCAGAAGATCGGCGACTGGGACTATGACATCGCCTTTACCTATCTCTATCAGTACGGCGATCCCGCACTCGGGGTAGGACGCAATTACGTCTCCAGCGCCATCGCCAAGGGCCAAGTCTTCAATAACGTCGAAGGCTACTCCAACCCGGAGATCGACAACCTATTCGCCGACGGCGCCGTCGCGACCCCGGACTCCAAGCGCAAGGAGATCTATGAGAAGGCACAGAAGATCCTGGTCGAAGACGTGCCGGTGGCCTGGATGCTCGAGCTGCAATTCCCGACCATCATGCGCTGCAAGGTCAAGAACCTGATCACCACGGGGATCGGGGTCAATGATGGCTTCAAGGACGCATGGCTCGACAAGTGATGGTGCACGCCGCACGCTTGTTTCACCTTCCCGGCTTGCGGCGGAGGTCGACGCGCTCGCAGAGCGCGGCGGGAGAGGGCTTTCTCCACCCGGTGTCCTCTCTGCGGAAATACCCTCTCCCCTACCCTCTCCCGCAAGCGAGAGAGGGAGCGCACCGCGATCGCCGCTGCGTTCAACCTGATCTGATCGCCATCTAATTATGCTCTCCTTCGTCGCTCAGCGTGTCCTAAAGGGCGTGATCGTCCTGCTCGCGATCATCGTCCTCAATTTCTTCCTGATCCGACTTGCGCCCGGCGACCCTGCGGTGGTGATGGCGGGCGAAGCCGGCGCCAGCGACCCGATCTTCGTCAAGCAGCTCCGGGAAAAGTTCGGCCTCGACAAGCCAACGCCCGAGCAGCTCTTCATCTACGTCAAGGGCGTCGTCACTCTCGACCTCGGCTTTTCCTTCCGCCAGCAGGCGCCGGTCGCAAAGCTGATCGGCGAACGGCTGCCGGCAACGCTGCTGCTGACACTGACCGCATTCGCGATCTCGCTCGTGCTCGGCATTCTCTTCGGCACCTTCGCCGCGCGCTTTGCCGGAACCTTCCTCGACACGGCCATCACCGTCTTTGCACTGATCTTCTACGCCATGCCGATCTTCTGGGTGGCGCTGATGGGGATCCTGCTGTTCTCGGTCACCATGGATTGGCTGCCGAGCTTCGGCTACGAGACGGTCGGCGCCAATCTCACCGGCCTTGCCCGCGCGATCGACGTCGCAAAGCACCTGATCATGCCGGCGATGACCCTCGGGCTGTTCTTCATGGCGACCTACACCCGCATGACGCGCGCCTCGATGCTCGAGGTAAAGCGGCTCGACTTCGTCAAGACCGCGCGCGCCAAGGGCCTGTCCGACGCCGTGATCCAGCGCCGCCACGTGCTGCGCAACGCGCTGCTGCCGGTCGTGACGCTCGCCGGCGTGCATTCCGGCACGCTGATCGGGGGCGCCGTCATCACCGAGACCGTGTTCGCCTGGCCCGGCATCGGCCGGCTGATGTACGACGCGCTACTCCAACGCGACTACAACCTGCTGCTCGGCGTCTTCGTGATCTGCTCCGCCATGGTGCTGATCTTCAACCTCATCACCGACCTGGTCTACCGCCTGGTCGACCCGCGCATCGAATTCGCTTCATGAAACAGTTTTGGAAATCGATGCTGAAGAGCCCGAGCGGCGTCATTGGGCTCGTCATCCTGCTGCTTGCGATCTCGGTCGCGGTGTTCGGGCCGATGCTGTTCCCGAACTCGCCCTGGCGCATGGTGCAGCGGCCGTTCCTGCCGCCCTTCACGCTGCAGGCCGTGCCGCTCGGCACCGATGCGCTCGGCCGCGACGTGTTCGCCGGCATGATCTTTGGCGCGCGCGTGTCGCTGCTCGTTGGCCTCGTCTCGACGCTCGTAGCCTTGATCGTCGGCGTGCCGATCGGCGCGATGGCCGGTTATTTCGGCGGCAAAGTCGACGATGCCTTAATGCGCTTCACCGAATTCTTTCAGACCATTCCGAGCTTCGCGCTCGCGATCGTGCTGGTCGCGATCCTGCAGCCCTCGATCTATTCCATCGTGGCTTCGATCGCGGTGGTGAGCTGGCCCCCGGTCGCCCGCCTCGTGCGCGGCGAGGTGCTGTCGCTGCGCACGCGCGAATATGTCCAGGCCGCGGTGGTCACGGGACAGAGCAACACCTGGATCATTTTGCGCGAGATCCTGCCGAACGCACTGTCGCCCGTGATCGTGCTGGCCTCGCTGATGGTGGCGACCGCAATCCTCTTGGAATCCTCGCTGTCGTTCCTTGGCCTCGGCGATCCCAATCTGATCTCCTGGGGCTACATGGTCGGCGCCGGCCGCACCGTGATCCGCCAGGCCTGGTGGATCACGGTCTTTCCCGGCGTGGCCATCCTGATCTCGGTGCTCGGCCTCAATTTGATCGGCGAAGGCCTCAACGACGCGCTCAATCCGCGACTCTCTCGGGAGGGGCGCTGACGATGACCGCACCGCCCGCCATCTCCATCAGGAACCTGAGGATCGCGCTGCCCAAGGGCGCCGAGCGTCCGTTCGCCGTCGACGGCGTCTCGCTCGATTTGCAGCCCGGCAAGATCGTCTGCGTCGTCGGCGAGTCCGGCTCCGGCAAGTCGATGTGCGCGCATGCGCTGATGGGCTTGTTGCCGGACACCGTGTCGGTCGCCTCCGGCGAGGTCCAGTTCGAAGGTCGCGACCTGCTCAAGCTGGGCGACGACGGCTGGCGCGATCTGCGCGGCCGCAGGCTCGCGATGATCTTTCAGGAACCGATGACCGCGCTCAATCCGTTGATGCGGATCGGTGACCAGATCGTGGAGATGTTCGAGGCCTATGGCCTGCTCACGCCGAAGGAGCGGCGCGCAAGAGCACTCGCGTTGGCGCGCGAGGTCGGCCTGCCCGACCCCGAGCGGATCGTGCGCGCCTACCCGCACCAGCTCTCCGGCGGCCAGCGCCAGCGCGCCGTGATCGCGATGGCGCTCGCGCTTGAGCCCGCGGTGCTGGTCGCCGACGAGCCGACCACCGCGCTCGACGTCACCACGCAGGCACAAATTCTCGATCTGATCCGCAATCTCCAGCGCAACCGCAACATGGCGGTGATGTTCATCACCCACGATTTCGGCGTGGTCGCCGACATCGCCGACCAGGTCGTGGTGCTCCGACACGGCAAGGTGGTCGAGGAAGGTCCCGCTGCGACGGTTTTCCACGATCCGCAGCACGATTACACCAAGGCGCTGCTCGCCGCCGTGCCGTCGATGGACCCGCCGGTGCGCAAACCGCTCGACGATCAGGCCCACGCCGTCGAGGTGAACGGACTGGACAAGACCTACGTCACGTCGGGCGGCTGGTTTCGCGAGGACCGCCGCGTCGAGGCGGCGCGCGAGGTCAATTTCAACATCCTCAAGGGCGAGACGCTCGGCCTCGTCGGCGAATCCGGCTCCGGCAAGTCGTCGGTGGCACGGCTCGTGATGCGGCTGATCGAAGCCGACCGCGGCACGGTGCGGATCGGCGACACCGATCTCACCTCTCTTTCGGGCAGGGCGCTGCGCGCCGAACGGCATCGCATCCAGATGATCTTCCAGGATCCGTTCGCCTCGCTCAATCCGCGGCGCAAGATTGGCCACATCATCGCCGACGGCCCGATCGCGGCCGGCACCGATCCGAAGGTCGCGTTCGACCGCGCTCGCGATCTCCTCAGGATGGTCGGCCTCGACGCCGGCGCCCTCGAGCGCTATCCGCACGAATTCTCCGGCGGCCAGCGCCAGCGTATCGGCATTGCGCGCGCGCTCGCGCTCGAGCCCGAGATCATCGTCGCAGATGAAGCCGTCTCCGCGCTCGACGTTTCCGTGCAGGCGCAGGTGTTGAAGCTGCTCGAAGACCTCAAGGCGCGCCTCGGCCTTTCGATGCTGTTCATCACCCATGATCTGCGCGTCGCGGCGCAAATCTGCGACCGCATCGCGGTGATGCAGCGCGGCGCCATCGTCGAACTCAAGCAGACCGCGCAGCTCTTCGCCGCGCCCGAGCACGCCTATACGCGTGAACTGCTGGCGGCGGTACCGGGGCGGAAGGCGCGCGCGCCGGCGGCATGAACGATGGTCGTGACCAGTTCGCCGAGCTGCAAGATTGTTCCAAAAACTTGCACGTGATGCCGGCGAAACATATTTGGTCGATCGGCATTTGCTTTGCAGAGACTGCCTTGCCGGTGCGGCAAGAGTAAGCTGTCATCGGCGTCCGCTCGCGCGGTAATTGCAGCAGCGCGATAAGAGCGGTGAACGGCCCCCGTACCTGGCGCAAGAACACCCCGGCGTTGGGATGCCCGCGCGGTCACAGGTTTTTTATTCCGTCGTGAACGGGACGCCGTTTCAAAGCCGAGGGGACGCCATAGATGCGATTAGGATGATCATCGTCATCTCATGACCTGCTTGCCCCACTGATATTCGGAGCCAACATGGGCGAAATTATTCGATTTGTCTCAAGATCCGAGCGCGAGCGCGCGCGCCTCATTCAGGAGGCACGCGCAATCTACGACAGCATCTTTCCGCCATCCGATCCGATCAGTGATGGGCAGGATAAAGCAACGGGCCGCACGATCAGCGGCGGCGACAGGGATAACCTCTCGTGATCAAGATCATTGCCGTGCTTTGCAGTCTCTCCTCCCCGACCAATTGCCACGAGCAGATTGTCACCAGCTCGGACTTTGCTCAGGTCTCGGTGCAGTCCTGCCTGATGGGCGCCCCGCAGCTTGCGGAATGGATGAACCAGCATCCGGCTGAGCGCCTGGCGGCATGGCGTTGCGTAATTGGGAAGCAGGACCGGAGGGGAATCTAACGAGGAAGATTTCGTCCTTTGCGATTGACGATCACCCGGGACGGCTCCATTAAATCCCGCAGTGACGACAATCCATCGCTGGGCTAACCTCGCCGCCGTTCGTCAATGAGGGGAAGCCGGATGGAGGTCGCCAGCCTCGTTCTTCCCGTATTCGCGATCATCGTCACCGGCTGGCTCGCAGGCGAGTTCGGCTATCTCTCCCGCTCGCTTGCCGATGCGCTGGTGCACTTTGCTTACAACGTGGCGATGCCGGCGCTGCTGATCGTCACGATCGCGCGGGAGCCGGCCCGCAACCTGCTGGAATGGCGCTTCCTGCTCGCATTCGGCGGCGGTTCACTGATCTGCTTCGGGCTGGTGTTTCTGGCAGTCCGCGCGGGTGGCAAGCACGATATCGCCAGCAGCACCATTCATGGGATGGCGGCGGCAATGACCAATACCGGGTTTGTCGCGCTGCCGATCCTGCACGCGATCTACGGCCAGCCCGCCGTCCTGCCCGCCGCAGTAGCGACAGTGTTCGTGGCCGCCGTAATGTTTCCGATCACGGTCATCCTCCTGAAAGGACGCGACCCGCACCAGCCCGCGCATCCCACGGGACTGGCAAAGCAGATCCTGCTCAACCCGATGGTGCTGTCGACGCTCATTGGGCTGGTGTGGGCGATCACGGGCTTGCCGATTCCGGCGCCGGTCGCGACCTATCTGAACATGATCGCTGCAGCGCTCACGCCTTGCGCGCTGTTTGCCATCGGGCTTGGTTTGTCCGTCGAGGGCCTGCGATCCAACCTGAAGGCATCGTTTGCGCTCGCGGCGGTGAAACTGGTGATCATGCCTCTGATCGTCTACGGACTCTGCGTGATCTTGGGCCTCGATCCTCTCTACACGGTCGCCGCCGTCGTCTGCGCGGCCGTGCCGACGGCGAAAACCGTGTACGTCCTCGCGCATGAGCACAAGGTCGAGGAGAAGCTGGTTGCGGCCACGGTCTCGATCACGACGATGCTGTCCATCGCAACGTTGCTGGTCGCGCTCTATCTGCTCTCCGGCCTCGCGATTGGCGCCCCGCTGACCGGCATCGGTCTATCTCGTGGTGTTGCTCCAGGTGGGGACCGAGTTGGTCACGCCGACCGAGGGCCAATTGTACGAGCCGACTGACGGCGCCGTGACGGTGCCGACCGTCTGTCCGGACGACCCATAGGACGCGCTCGGCTGCGCTGACGGCGTTCCGGCACCGCTATTGGTCGGCGCCACCACACCGGTGCTGTAATGTCGGCTCGACCGGGCTTTCTTCGCTTCGGCCGCAAAGGGCACGGCAAGCAGCCCGGCAGTGACGAGTGCGGCAATGGCGAGTTTGATGGTTGTCATGGCCTGATCCTTTCGCCCCGTGCCCGGTATGCCAAGTGTTCATTCATCGGAAAATTTCCATAGGTCTGCGTTCATAACTCCGTGCGCGCGCGAACGTGCCGGGGGCTGCGCGCTCGCCGCCTTCGGATGAACCCGAATCAGCGCTAGTGCATTGGCTTCAGTGACTTTCCTGGACGCAAGCAGCATGACCGGCGCCGAACTGAAGCAACTCCGCAACGACCTCTCCGACGCCCTTGAGCGCAAGCTCACCGCGGCCGACATGGCCAGGCTATGCGGGCTGCCGGAGAAAGGCGGCGCCGAGACGATAAGGCGCTGGGAGGTCAGCGGCCCGACACCGGCGGCGACCAAGGTGCTGCGCGTGCTCGCGATGGCGAGCGAGCGGTATCCGATCCTGGAAAAGTTCGACATCTTCGATCGTCACGACGTGCGCGAGGAAGACCGCCCGGCAAAGCGCGCGGCCTTTCGCGCGCAGATGCGCGACGAGGCGCGGCGACGTCTTGGTTAAGAGGAGGCGCCCGCAAGTTACCGGCGACGGGCGAAGTTAAGCCTTCCTTCAGCATTTCTTAAGCCGCCATTAAGCACGAAAATCATTTGGGGCCCAATAGGTTAGGTTGGGGCCCGCTGTGTCACGCATGTGACAGCATTTTCGTCAAAAGCGAGCTATCTGCAAAACCAACGACGGCGCGAAAGCGCGCCTGCCGGGGACCTTACGTGTTGGAGTTCAAGACGATGAAGAAGATTCTGTTTGCGACCGTTGCGCTGCTCGTGCTGGGCGCGGCCGCGCCGGCCGTGGGGGCCGATCTCGGTAACCGCAACTACTACAAGGCACCCGCGCCGGCCTATGCGGCACCGATCTACAACTGGACCGGTTTCTACATCGGCGGCCATGTCGGCGGCGCGTTCTCCAGCGACAACAATTTCAACGGTCTCTCCACGGGGAACAATGGCAACGGCCGTTTCCTCGGCGGTGTGCAGGTCGGTGCGGACTGGCAGTTCAACCCGAACTTCGTGGTCGGCGTCGAAGGCCAGTATTCCTGGCTCTCCGGCAGCGTCGGCGCGGTGTTCCCGGGCGGCATCGCCTACACCAACGACCAGCGCGGGCTCGGCTCGATCACCGGCCGGGTCGGCTACACCTGGGGTCCGGGCCTCCTCTATGTGAAGGGCGGCTATGCCTATTCGGACAACAACGAGAGAGTGATGGTCGGCGGCGTACCGTCCGGCTTCATCATCGATGGCGATCACCGCAACGGCTACACCGTCGGCGCCGGCCTCGAATACATGTTCGCACCGAACTGGTCGGCCAAGGCCGAGTACCAGTACTACAATTTCGGCGACGCGCACTTCACCGCGGGCCCGCTGGTCGGCACCGGCAACTTCACCACCGACGACCACACCGTCAAGGCGGGGATCAACTACCGCTTCAACTGGGCCAGCCCGGCCGTCGCGCGCTACTGAGCGTTAGCAAAACGTTATCATCACGAAGGGCCGGCGATGTTGCCGGCCCTTCTTTTTTTCGCCCTGCGGAACGCGCGCAACCGATTGCACAGATTGCGATTTTTTAACCGGCGTGCCCGATACTCCCGGCCACAAAACAGAAGCAAGGGCGTGGGGGAATTTCGATGGCGATCCGTTTCAGTCTCGGCCGATTCAAGCCGCGTTTCAAACTGCCGAAATGGGGCGTGCGCGGCAGCTTGTTCGCGGCCTTCGCAGTGATCGCCGGCATGGGCCTCGTGATTTCGGCCGGCGCCGGCCTGGCGCTGCAGAAACTCGGCGGGCGCATGACTGAACTGAGCGGACGGGACATTCCGCGCCTTGCCGCGAGCCTGCAATTGTCGGCCTTGAGCGCCAGCCTTGCGGCACAGGGACCTGCCCTGCTTGCGGCTCAAACCGAGGACGCCCTGAACGAGCGCACCAAGAAGCTGAAGGAATTGCAGGAGCAGACGCAGCAGAAACTCAACGAGATCATCGAGCTCGGCGGCGACAAGGCCGTCGTCTCTGGTCTCAGCGAGACGATGAAGAGCATCAACGAAGCGGCCCAGAGCCTGGCCAAGGCTGCCCGCGAACGGCTGGACATTGCGGCCCTGCATGACAAGCAATATGACGCGCTACGCAACGCGCAGGGCGCGTTCGTCGGCGCGGCCAGTCCGGCGATGCTGGACGCGCAGACCCGAGTCAACGCCATTCTCGGCTCTGCCGACCTGTCCGCTGCAGATGCCACCGACGCCGCGCAGACCGTCGGCCAGCTCGGCAACGTCGTCGCCAGCGGCAATCTCGCAGCCGCCGATATGAGCGCGGCGCTCTCGGCGAACACGAGCGACAAGCTCGACGACATCCAGAAGGAATTCAAGACGGCACAGGGGCGCCTGCGGTCCAACCTCGATCTGTTGCCAGACAATCAGGGCAACAAGATGCTGCGCGAGACGGCAGAAAAGCTGCTCGCGCTCGGCACCGGCAGGACCGGCGTATTCAATTTGCGCGAGAAGGAGCTCGATTCCGTCGATTACGGCCAGACCATCCTGGACGAGACCCGCAAGCTCAATGTCGGCCTCGGCATCAGCGTGCAGCAGCTCGTCGACGCCGTGCAGAAAGAGACCAACACGTCGACCTTCCAGGCGCAGCAGGAGATTTCGCTCGCTACGACCGCGATGCTAGCTCTGGGCGCCATGATGCTGGTCGGCTCGGCGCTGTTCGTCTGGCTCTATGTCGGCCGCAACATCCTCCGCCGCATCAGCGGCCTGCAGCGCGCCATGCAGCTGCTCTCGGCCGGCGATCTCGAAACCGAGATCGCACGCGCGAAGCACAATGACGAGATCGGCGCGATGACCGATACGCTTCACGTGTTCCGCGACAGCATGATCGAAGCCCGGTCGCTGGCCAGCGAGCAGGACAAGGATCGTGCCGCGAAAGCCGAACGTGCCGCGCGCATGGAGGCGAAGATCGCCGAGTTTGAAAGCACGGTGCGCTCCGCGCTCGACAATCTCGCGCAATCGGCCAATTCGATGCAATCGACGGCGCAGAGCATGTCGAATACCGCCGACCAGTCCAACGCGCTGGTGAACGCGGTCGCCTCCGCCGCGGAGGAAACCTCGGTCAATGTGCAGACGGTCTCAGCCGGCACCGAGCAGCTGTCGTCCTCGATCGCCGAGATCAGCCGTCAAGTGGTGACCTCGGCGGAGATCGCCAAGAAGGCGGTCGACGAGGCCGGCGCCACTGACGCGACGGTGCAGAGTCTCGCCGACAGCGCGAGCCGCATCAGCGTCGTCGTCGATCTGATCCAGACCATCGCCTCGCAGACCAACCTGCTCGCCCTCAACGCCACCATCGAGGCGGCACGCGCGGGCGAGGCTGGCCGCGGCTTCGCAGTGGTCGCGTCCGAGGTCAAGAGCCTTGCGAGCCAGACCGCCAAGGCGACGGAAGAAATCCGCACCCAGATCGCCAGCATGCAGGAGATAACGACCTCGGCGGTCGGTGCCATCCAGGGCATCGGCCGGATCATCGGCGAGATCAACGACGTCACCACGACGATTGCGGCTGCGGTCGAGCAACAGGGCGCCGCTACCCGCGAGATCGCCCGCAACATCCAGCACGCCGCCGGCGGCACCAGCGAGGTCTCCAGCAACATCGTCGGCGTCTCCACGGCGTCTGCCGAGGCCGGCGCTGCGGCAGGCGAAGTGCTGAACGCCTCCGATGCACTGCGCCGCGAGGCCGACATGCTGCGCGGGGAGATCGACGCGTTCCTCAACAACATGCGCGCGGCGTAGACGCCTGCGGCTCGGGGCTGCGCTCCCTCTCCCACTTGCGGGAGAGGGCTGGGGAGAGGGTATCTTCGCAACGGGGTTGTCGCCGCGTGTCGAGAATATCCCCGTGCGGAGAGAGCCCCCACCCGGCGCTACGCGCCGACCTCCCCCGCAAGCGGGAGAGGTGACCGAGTTCGGAGCACGAGCGTCCCACATCACGGAAAACCACCGGTATGACGGCCATGCGACGGTCGACTCCCATCCTTTTCGGCTGGCGCCCCGCGCGCCGCGGGTTTAAGCCGGTAGCATGAATTCGAAAACCGACACCGCGCAGTCCTCGGCCGAGGCCTTGCGCTACCCCTGGGAACAGCATCCCGGCCCCGAAGAGGTGGTTGAGGTGCGGCCCGGTGTGCTGTGGGCGCGGCTGAAACTGCCGTTCCGCCTCAATCACGTGAACATCTACCTGCTCGCCGACGTCGACGGCTATGCCATGATCGATGCCGGCTTCGGCAACCAGGAGACGATCGAGGCCTGGACAAAGCTGTTCGAGGGCCCGCTGAAAGGCGTCAACATCACGCGGCTGATCGTCACCCACTCGCACCCCGATCATGTCGGTCTCGCCGGGTGGATCGTCGAACGGTTCAACTGCCCGCTGGTGATGTCGCAGGTCGAATATCTGCAATCAGTCTATCACCAGAACCGCGGCACCGAGGAGCGACGCGAGGCGCAGCGGCTGTTCTTCCGCCGCCATGGCATGGACGAATCGCTCACCGAGAAACTGCTCGGCCGCGGTCAGGATTATCTCAAGCGCGTCTCCGTGCTGCCGCCGTCCTACCGCCGCATCTCCCATGGCGACGACGTCGTGATCGGTTCACGCCGTTTCAAGGTGATCACCGGCGGCGGGCACGCGCTCGACCAGGTGATGCTGTATTGCGCCGACGACAAGCTGTTCCTCTCCGCCGACCAGGTGCTGAGCAAGATCTCGCCGAATGTCAGCGTCTGGGCGGTCGAGCCCGACCAGAACTCGCTCGGCGAATATCTGGCCTCGCTCGCCAGCCTCACCACGACGCTCCCCTACGACGTGCTGGTGCTGCCTGGCCACGGCGTGCCGTTTTACGGCTTGAAGACCCGCATCAAACAGCTCGCCGACCATCACGAGGAGCGCTGCCGCCTGATCGCGGAAGCCTGCCGCGAGGTGCCGCAAACCTCGCGCGCCTTGGTGCCCGTCGTGTTCAACAAGCATGTGCTGGACGAGCATCAGATGGGCTTTGCCGCCGGCGAACTGGTCGCCCACGTCAACTACATGATCGTCGAGGGCCGGCTGAGGGCGGAGACGCAAGACGGCGTGTTGCAGTTCAGGACGACCTGAGTTGCCTTCGCCTCTCCCCGCCTGCACCCCGCTTGCGGGGAGACGCCGAATTGAAGCGCAGCTTGAGGCGATGGCGTCGGCGCGGCCGGCTCCGCAATGATACAGGAGCGTGCACCATGGACAAAATGTCCACGGCAGCCACACCTTCCCGACAATCCGGTCCCGGCCGCCCGCGTGCGCTAGGCACTTGATCCAAATCAACAATCGCGGCTGGGCCGGCGTTATCAATTGGCACGCTCCGCCTTGCCGCAAATGTGAGCAGGTGCATGGACATCGGAGCTGGAAAAGCTCTAAAAATTGAACGGCCGCCTTGGGCCGGGTTCCGCTGCAGGTTTGCCGATGGATTACAACGAGTTCTTCAGTTCCGCCCTCGACCGTCTTCACACCGAGCGGCGGTACCGCGTGTTCGCCGACCTCGAGCGCACGGCCGGCCGGTTCCCACACGCGGTCTGGCATTCGCCGAAGGGCAAACGCGACGTCGTGATCTGGTGCTCCAACGATTATCTCGGCATGGGTCAGCACCCGAAGGTGGTCGGCGCCATGGTCGAGACCGCAACCCGCGTCGGCACCGGGGCCGGCGGCACCCGCAACATCGCCGGCACGCATCATCCGCTGGTCCAGCTCGAGGCCGAGCTGGCCGACCTCCATGGCAAGGAAGCCGCACTTCTGTTCACCTCGGGGTACGTCTCGAACCAGACCGGCATCGCCACCATCGCAAAACTCATTCCGAACTGCCTGATCCTGTCGGACGAGCTCAACCACAATTCGATGATTGAGGGCATCCGGCAGTCCGGCTGTGAGCGGGTTGTGTTCCACCACAACGACCTTGCCCATCTTGAAGAGCTGCTGAAAGTGGCCGGCCCGAATCGGCCGAAACTGATCGCCTGCGAGAGCCTTTATTCGATGGATGGCGACATCGCCCCGCTCGCCAAGATCTGCGATCTCGCTGAAAAGTATGGCGCGATCACCTATGTCGACGAGGTCCACGCGGTCGGCATGTACGGCCCGCGCGGCGGCGGCATTGCCGAGCGTGACGGCGTCATGCATCGCATCGACATCCTCGAAGGCACGCTGGCGAAAGCTTTCGGCTGCCTCGGCGGCTACATCGCCGCCAACGGTCAGATCATCGACGCCGTGCGCTCCTATGCGCCGGGCTTCATCTTCACCACCGCGCTACCGCCGGCGATCTGCTCGGCCGCGACCGCCGCGATCAAGCACCTGAAGACCTCGAATTGGGAGCGTGAGCGCCACCAGGACCGCGCCGCCCGCGTCAAGGCGATCCTCAATGCCGCCGGCCTGCCGGTGATGTCGAGCGACACCCATATCGTGCCGCTGTTCGTCGGCGATCCCGAGAAGTGCAAGCAGGCCTCCGACCTTCTGCTCGAGGAGCACGGCATCTACATCCAGCCGATCAACTATCCGACCGTCGCCAAAGGCACCGAACGGCTGCGCATCACGCCCTCGCCCTATCACGACGACGGTCTGATCGATCAGCTCGCCGAAGCCCTGCTGCAAGTGTGGGACCGCCTGGGCCTGCCGCTGCGCCAAAAGCCGCTGGCGGCGGAGTAGGCTTCGCTTCCACCCTCCCCTGAAGGGGAGCCCTGCCGCAAGCACCTTAACGACAACTCCAGTTCCGGGCTCCACCGGGCATTTCGCTGTCGCTTGCGACCGCGCAACGCGCTAGATTTGCTAGGAAAATGAGATCGGGCGCTGCCAGCGCCCAGGGAGAAGCGCGCTCGCCATGCTGCACGACTGGGGCGTGATCGCCGCCGCCTTCGGCTACATCGGCTTTCTGTTCCTGGTGGCGAGCCATGGCGACCGTCGCTCGCCGGCCGGGCCCGGCCGCGCCTCCGGGCTGATCTACCCGCTGTCGATGGCGATCTACTGCACCTCCTGGACCTTCTTCGGCTCGGTCGGCTTCGCCACCCGAACCTCGACCGACTTCCTGGCGATCTATGTCGGCCCGATCCTGATGATCGGACTGGGCGCCGGCGTGCTCCGGCGCGTCATCCAGCTCGCCAAAGCCCACAACATCACCTCGATCGCCGACTTCATCGGCGCGCGCTACGGCAAGAGCCAAGCGGTGGCAGCCACCGTGGCGCTGATTGCCATCATCGGCTCGGTGCCTTACATCGCGCTGCAGCTCAAGGCGGTCGCCTCATCGCTCGGCACGATCCTGAGCGAGGACCAGGCCTTCTCCCACATCCCGATCCTCGGCGACATGGCGCTGATGGTGACGCTGGCGATGGCGGCCTTCGCCGTGCTGTTCGGCACCCGCCAGACCGACGCCACCGAGCATCAGCACGGCCTGATGCTGGCGGTCGCGACCGAATCCATCATCAAGCTGGTCGCCTTCCTCGCCGCCGGCATCTTCGTCACCTTCTGGATGTTCTCGCCGCAGGAACTGATCGAGCGCGCCATGAAGACGCCGGAGGCGGTGCGCGCCATCAACTACTCGCCGTCGATCGGCAACTTCCTGACTATGACGCTGCTGTCGCTGTGCGCGATCATGCTGCTGCCGCGCCAGTTCCACGTCAGCGTCGTCGAAAATTCGTCCGACGCCGAAGTCGGCCGCGCGCGCTGGCTATTCCCGCTCTATCTCGTCGCCATCAATCTGTTCGTGATCCCGATCGCGATTGCCGGCCTCGTGACCTTCCCGTTCGGCGCCGCCGACCCCGACATGTACGTCCTGGCCCTGCCGATGGAGGGCGGCGCGGATCTGCTCAGCGTCGCCGTCTTCGTCGGGGGCCTGTCGGCGGCGACCGCGATGGTGATCGTCGAGTGCGTCGCGCTCTCCATCATGGTCTCGAACGACCTCGTGGTGCCCTTGGTGCTGCAACGTCGGCCGGAGGGACGCACCGGCGGCGCCGATTTCAGCGATTTCCTGCTGCGCTCGCGGCGACTTGCGATCTTCGCCATCATGGTGATGGCCTATTTCTACTATCGCGCGCTCGGCAACACCCAGCTCGCAGCGATCGGCCTGTTGTCCTTTGCCGCCATCGCCCAGCTTGCACCAAGCTTCTTCGGCGGGCTGCTGTGGCGACGGGCGACGGCGCGCGGTGCGATCGGCGGGATGCTGGTCGGCTTCGTGGTGTGGCTCTACACCCTGTTCGTTCCGAGCTTCATGGATTCCTCGACGACGGGAATCCTGCTGCTCCAGCACGGCCCGTTCGGAATCGAGGCGCTGCGGCCACAGGCGCTGTTCGGCGCCGACCTGCCGCCGCTGATGCATGGCGTCATCTGGTCGCTGTCGCTCAATATTCTCACCTATGTGCTGCTCTCGCTCGCGCGCCGGCCATCTTCGATCGAGCTGGTGCAGGCCGATCTGTTTGTCCCCAACACGCTCGCGCCGATCTCCCCGAGCTTGCGCCGCTGGCGCACCACCGTCACCGTGCAGGACATCCAGACCACGGTCGCGCAATATCTCGGGCCCGACCGCGCCCGCCATTCGTTTGAGGCTTTCTCGGCGCGGCGCAATGTCCGGCTCGAACCCGGAGCGCCCGCCGATTTCGAGCTGTTGCAGCATGCCGAGCACCTGATCGCCTCGTCGATTGGAGCCGCGTCCTCGCGGCTCGTGATGTCGCTCCTGCTGCGCAAGCGGACGGTCTCGGCGAAGGCCGCGCTGAAACTGCTCGACGATTCCCATGCAGCGCTGCACTTCAACCGCGAGATCCTTCAGACCGCGCTCAACCATGTACGCCAGGGCATCGCGGTCTTCGACGCCGATCTGCAACTGATCTGCTCCAACCGGCAGTTCGGCGATCTCCTCAACGTTCCTCCGCATTTCATTCAGTTCGGCACTCCGCTTCGCGAAATCCTGGAGTTCATCGGCGTCAGCGATCCGGACGACCCGGTCGAGCGCGAGGCCATGCTGGAGCGGCGGCTGGCCGCCTACACCACCGACAGCGAGCCCTATCTCGAACGCCTGCCGGAACGCCACATGGTGATCGAGGTGCTCACCAACCGCATGCCCGGCGGCGGCTTCGTCATCACCTTCACCGACGTCACGCCCACCTTCGAGGCGGCGGAAGCGCTGGAGCGCGCCAATGCGACGCTGGAAAAGCGCGTCCGCGACCGCACGGAGGAGCTGACGCGGCTGAACTCGGAGCTGGCGCTGGCCAAGAGCACGGCGGAGGACGCCAGCATCTCCAAGACGCGCTTCCTCGCCGCCGCCAGCCACGACATTCTCCAGCCGTTGAACGCGGCGCGGCTCTACGTCACCAGCCTTGTCGAGCGCCAGCACAATGGCGAGGAGACCCGGCTGGTCGAGAACATCGACGAGTCGCTTCAGGCCATCGAGGAGATCCTCGGCGCGCTGCTCGACATCTCCAGGCTCGACGCCGGCGCGATGACGACCTCGATCACGAGCTTCAAGATGGCCGATCTGATGCGCTCGCTGGAGATCGAGTTCGCGCCGATCGCGCGCGCCAAGGGCCTGGAGCTTGCCTTCGTGCCCTGCTCGTTGCCCGTTGAGTCGGATCGGCTGCTGCTGCGGCGCCTGCTCCAGAATCTGATCTCCAACGCGATCAAGTACACCCCCCGAGGCCGCGTGCTGGTCGGCTGCCGTCGTCACGGCGCCTCGCTCAAGATCTGCGTCTACGATACCGGCGTCGGCATCCCGCCGGTCAAGCGCGGCGAGATCTTCAAAGAATTCCATCGCCTCGAGCAGGGGGCGCGAATCGCACGCGGCCTTGGCCTGGGGCTCTCGATCGTCGAGCGGCTGGCCCGCGTGCTCAAGCACGGCATCGCCATCGAGAGCAATGCAAGCGGCGGCTCGGTATTCTCCGTGACGGTGCCGACGGCGAAGGCGATCACCCACACGGCGGCGGTGACCAGCGCGACGCCGCTGGCACGCACGCCGATCTCGGGCGCACTGATCGTCTGCATCGAGAACGATGCGGCGATCCTCGACGGCATGCGCACGCTGCTGAAAGCGTGGGACGCCGAGGTTATCGCCGTCGCCGATCCCGAGGGCGCGATGGCGGCGATCGAAGCCGCGGGACGGCGCGTCACCGGCCTGCTCGTCGACTATCATCTCGATCGCGGTAACGGCATTGCCGCCATCCGCGACATCCGCCGCCGCTTCGGCGACGGCATCCCCGCGATCCTGATCACCGCCGACCGCAGCCCCGCCGTGCAGGTCGCCGCGCGGGATGAAAAGGTCGCGGTGCTCAACAAGCCGGTCAAGCCGGCCTCGCTGCGCGCCCTGCTCGGTCAGTGGCGCACGCAGCAGATGGTCGCGGCGGAATGAATGCGGGGCCGGTCAGTAGTCGGTCGACACACTGAGCGCGCCATTTCTCTAGCTCTTCGAGCCGAAGCCTGTCCGTCGCCGCGATCGCGTTCACCGCGTCGCTTCCGAGGGCGATCCGCAGAGGTGGACGCTTCATGTCGACGAGCTTCAGCACAAGTGCTGCAGCCTTGGCCGGGTCACCGGGCTGGCGGCCATCGTAATCGCGCTGCATCCTGACGGCTGCGCCGACAACCAGGTCGTACTCGGCTCGCCCCTCGCCGGTCGCATGCGCGGTCTGGGCAAAGCCGGTGCGGAAGCCGCCGGGCTCGACGATTGTCACCTGCACACCGATCAGCGCCATCTCTCGCGAAGGACTCCGAAAAGCCCTCGATCCCCCATTTCGCGGCCGAATAGGCCGCGCGAGCCGGAGCACCAATGCGCCCGCCAACGGATGAGACTTGCACGATGTGCCCGCGGCCTTGCCGGCGCAGGACGGGGATCGCCGCCTTGGTACCGATGATGGTGCCGATCAGGTTGACCTCGATCTGCTGACGAAACGAGTCCAGGCTCGTGTCCTCGATCGATCCGAGATCGCCGTAACCGGCATTGTTCACGACAACATCGACGCCACCGAAGGCTTCCACGGCCAGGCCGAGCGCCGCTTGCGCTGCCGCCTCGTCGGTCACGTCGAGGGTTGCAAGCCGAAGCCTTTCGCCGAAGCGCCCAAGCAACGGTTCGAGCGGCTTTGGGTCCCGGGCCGAAGCGACGACGCGATCTCCCGCCGCGAGCGTCGCCTCCACGATGGAGCGGCCGAGCCCGCGCGAGCCGCCGCTGATGAACCAGATCTTGGACATTTCAGGGGGCCAGCCGCGTGAAGACGTAGTCTCGGCTCTTGGCACGGGCTTCGTGGCAGGAGAAGCAGGTGCGGTGCTGGGCCTCATCGACCGCCTTGCCGTCGACGAAGCGACCAAAACCCCAGCCGCCGGTTGAGGCGTATTTCTTGGAGTCTTTGACCATCACCTGAACCGTAGTTGCGGCGCCGGGAATCGTCGCGGACGCAAATTCAGGGGACTGTTTCCGCTTCCAGGCGCGCTTGACCAGAACGGTGCCGTCCGGGAACGGAAGCTTTCCCGTGTGGTAAGCGTCAATCGCGATCTGGTTGCCGACGACAGCGCGAAGCTCGTCGAGCGGCGCCGCCTCTTCGGCCGGCGCGATCAGCTCCCATTGCTTGTAGCCCGGCGGAATCGTGGCCCCGAAGATCGGCGAGGCGTCCGCCGCGCTGCGGTCCGCCGGACCTTCCGCGAAGGCGACCGTGACGAGATACGGCACGCAGGTCAGGAGCACGACGAGGAGGACCACCGCCAGAACGACCATCGTGGGGTAGGGAGACTTCTTCTTTTCAGGTTCGGTTGTTGTCATGACGTTTCATCAAGCTGGAACGAGGGGCGATCCTTGGTCCAGCCTGGCTGGACCGAGGTGCTGACAAATGCTCAGGCGCGGTCGGCGTCGATGACGGCCTTGGCAAAGGCTTGCGGTGCTTCCTGCGGCAAATTGTGGCCGACGCCGCCGGTGATCAGGCGAAACTCGTATCGGCCTGAGAACTTCTTGGCATAGGCGCTCGGGTCGGGATGCGGCGCGCCGTTGGCGTCGCCCTCCATCGTGATCGTTGGCACGTCGATGACGGGAGCTGCCGCGAGCTTCTTTTCGAGATGCTCGTATTTCGTCTCGCCATGGGCAAGCCCGAGCCGCCAGCGGTAATTGTGGATCGTGATCGCGACATGATCCTTGTTGTCGAGCGCTGCTGCGCTTCGATTGAAGGTGGCGTCGTCGAACTTCCATTGCGGCGAGGCGAGCTTCCAGATCAGCTTGGCAAAATCATGCGTGTACTTCTCGTATCCGGCGCGGCCGCGCTCGGTCGCGAAATAGAACTGGTACCACCATTGCAGTTCGGCCTGCGGCGGCAGCGGCGCGTTGCCCGCGGCTTGGCTGGAGATCAGATAGCCGCTGACCGATACCAATGCCCGGCAGCGGTCCGGCCACAGCGCGGCGATGACGTCCGCGGTGCGCGCGCCCCAGTCGAAGCCGGCGACGACGGCCGTCTTGATATCGAGCTTGTCCATCAGCGCAATGATATCGGCAGCCATTGCCGCCGGCTCGCCGTTGCGCGGCGTCTCGCTGGAGAGGAAATGCGTCGTACCATAGCCGCGCAGGTAAGGGATGATCACACGATAGCCGGCCTTTGCCAGGATCGGCGCGACATCGACGAAGGCGTGAATGTCGTAGGGCCAGCCGTGCAGCAGGATCGCCACGGGCCCGTTGGAGGGACCCGCCTCCGCATAGCCGACATTGAGGACGCCGGCATCGGTCTGCTTGATCGTACCGAAGGACGCGTTCGATGCTTGGGATCGCGACGCTTCCGTTTGGGCGCGGGCGAGTTCGATCACGCCGAGACCGGCGGCAACGGTTCCCGCGGCGACGCCGAGAAACTGGCGGCGATGTTGGTCGATGATCTGCTTCATGGTGGCTACCTTGCTGATGGTGGGTGATAGTGCGTCAGATCAGCGCGACCGTGACGTCTATGTTGCCACGGACGGCCTTGGAATAGGGGCAGGTTTGATGCGCTTCATCGATGATGCCGCGTGCGACCTCGCGATCGAGACCCGGCAGACTGATATTGAGGCGCGCCCTCAGCGAGTAAGCGTCCTCGTCGAGCACGAGGTCGATCTCCGCATCGATCGCGCATTTCCTGGGAAGATCGATTTTCCGCTTGCGCGCCGCGATCTCCATCGCGCCTTCGAAACAGGCCGACCAGCCGGCCGCAAACAATTGCTCGGGATTGGTGCCGATGCCTGCGCTACCCGGCGGCGACAGCTTGACGTCAAGCCGACCGTCGGAACTGCGCGACATGCCGTCGTGTCGACCGCCGCTGGTGTGTGTCTTCGCCGTGTAAAGCAGTTTTGCCGCCTGCGTCATGAAGGCCTCCTTGCCATTGCGCAACTGACTAGCAGCGGCTGCTGCAGGACACCCGTTTGGAGTTGTGAGAAGTTGTGAGGTCTCAGCTCGCTCGCCTCACAAGGGCTGCATCCACGGTCTGATGCCGATGCAGGCAGGCGCCTTGCTGGATCGCAGCCATCTGCTACCGGGTCCATTGGAAAGCATCAGGATTCGTCATGACTGAACCGGCCGGGTCTGCGGCAAAAACCCTATCGTTCGGGCCATTCACCGTGACACCGCACGCAAGGATGGTGACGCGCGACGGCGTCGCGCTGCCGCTCGGCGCGAAAGCCTTCGACCTGCTCATCGCGCTGATGTCGCGGCCGAACGAGGTCGTCAGCAAGTGGGATCTGATGGCGCTGGTGTGGCCCGGCCTGACCGTGGAAGAAGCCAGTTTGCGCTTTCAAATCGCAGCCCTTCGCAAGGCGCTCGGCGACGGCAGGGACGGCGCACGCTACATCACCACGCTCTCCGGCCGCGGTTATTGCTTTGTGGCGCCGATCTCGCGGGCGGCCATCCCGGCAGAGCGGCGCCTGGCATCGCGAGGCGGCCTGTCGCCGGTGAAGCTGCCGAACCGGCTGCAACGGATGGTCGGACGCGACGATGCGATCGCCGCCGTCTCGGACAAGCTCATCGCCTCGCGCTTCGTCACGATCGCCGGTCCCGGCGGCGTCGGCAAGACGGCCGTGGCGGTCGCGATCGCTCATGACCTGCTCGAGACCTTCGCCGATGCCGCACACTTCGTCGATCTTGCCGCGCTCAGCGATCCCGATCTCGTGATCACCTCGATCCTGCTGATGCTGGGCTTGCCGGCGCAGACCGACGATCCTTTACCCGCGCTGCTCGCGCACCTCGGTAACAAGAGGATGCTGCTGATCCTCGACAATTGCGAGCACGTCATCGCTGCTGTGGCCCCGCTGGCTGCGGAGATCTTCCACGCCGCGCCGCATGTCCATATCCTGGCCACGAGCCGCGAAGCCCTACGCGTCGAGGGCGAGCAAGTCTATCGATTGGCGCCGCTCGCTGTTCCGCCGGATGGCTCAAGACTAACAGTCGCTGCGGCGCGGACCTATCCCGCACTTCAACTCTTCCTCGAACGTGCCACGGCCAGCGGCGCGCAGATCGCGCTCGACGATGCCAATGCCGCGATCATCGCAAGGATTTGCCGCACGCTCGACGGCATGGCCCTGGCGATCGAGCTCGCCGCCGGCCGGGTCGAGGCCTATGGCCTGGAGCAGACGGCTACGCTGCTAGACGAACGCCTCAATCTGCTCTGGCAGGGCCAGCGCACCGCGCCGCCGCGGCAGAAGACGTTGCAGGCGACCCTGGACTGGAGCTACGGGCTCCTGACCGACACCGAGCGCCTGGTGCTGCGCCGACTTGCGGTGTTCGCCGGGCACTTCACCATCGACGCGGCGCTCGAGGTCGTCCCGGACGAACGCGTCGATCGCTCCCACCTGTTCGACGCCATCGACAGCCTCGTCGCCAAGTCCATGGTGGCGCCGCGACCGATTGGCGCCATGATGCGCTACCGGCTGCTCGACACCACGCGCGCCTATTTGCTCGAGATCGAGCCGAACGACGCGGGGCTCGCCGGACGCCATGCCACCTACTACCGGCAATGGCTGGAGCAGGCAGGCTCGACCTGGGCCACCGTGCCGAGCGCCGACGAACGGGCGATCCACCTCTCCGCACTTCACAACGTGCGCGCCGCGCTGGATTGGTGCTTCGGCACGGACGGCAACGTCGGCATCGGCATGGCGCTCGTCGCTGCGGCGGCACCGATCTTCCTCGCAATGTCGCTCTTGATCGAATGCCGGCGCTGGTCGGAGCGGGCGCTGCTTGCGATCGATCCGTCCTCGCGCGGTAGCGCCGAGGAAATGCACATCCAGGCTGCCCTCGGCCTCACCTTGATGTTCACGCGGGGCGGCAGCGAAGCGGCGCGCGCCGCCTTGAGCCGGAGCCTTGCGATCGCCGAGGGCCGTTGCGACGAGATCAACCAGCTCCAACTGCTCGGCCGCATGCATATCTTCCACGAGCGGATGGGAGAGTTCGATGCCGCACTCCGTTACGCCCAGCAGAGCCTCACCGTTGCCGAGGCGCTCGGCGATGCGGCTTCGACCGCACTTGCCCATTCGCTTCTGGGCGTCTCGCTGCATCTGGCCGGCGAGCATCACGATGCGCTGACCATGCTGGAGGCTGCCTGGCTGGGGCCAGGCACGGAACGGATCAGCACGGTCTACGGCTTCGATCATCGCAACCGGGCCGGCATTTCGCTTGCACGAGAGCTTTGGTTGCAGGGCCGGCCGGCGCAGGCGCAGCAGCTGGCGCGACAGACGGTCACCGAAGCCGCGCAAATGGATCATCCGATCACGCTCTGCATCGCGCTGATCTGGGCGGTTTCGATCGACCTCTGGAACGGAGACCTCGACGACGCGGAAGCGAACATCGACCGCTTCATCGCACACGCCGAATCGCGCTCGATGGGCCCGTATCTCGCGGTCGGCCGCGGCGTCAAAGGCGAGCTGGCAATCCGGCGGGGAAACGCCGCTGACGGCCTCGAGACGATCAGGGCTTGTCTGCACGAGCTCCACGATGCCCGCTACGAGCTGCTCACTACGACCTTCAACGCCGCGATGGTTCAGGGCTTCTTGGCAATCGGACAGATCGAGCAGGGTGCGCGCCTGGTCGACGAGGCGATTCGCCTTGTCGAGCGAGGCGGCGACCACCTCTACATGCCTGAGCTGCTGCGCATGAAGGGCAGAGTCCTGTTGTCGCTGCCAGAGCCCAACGCTGAGCAAGCAGAAGCCCATTTCATGCAGTCGCTGGATTTGAGCCGCCACAGAGGTGCAAAAGCCTGGGAGCTGCGGGCGGCCATCGATCTCGCCGAGATCCTTGCGGAACGGGGCCGGCGAGAGCACGCGAAACGCCTGCTTCAATCAGCGCTCGATGGCTTCGCCAAGGGCTCCGAGACGACGGATATCACCGCCGCTAACAGGCTGCTGGCGATGATGTAGGCCGGACTGTGCGCACCCCCGGGGACGCTTCACCCCGTCGGCGTGCCCTGCTTCCACTGGCCACCGGCGATCTTCGCGGCGGCGATGACGGCTTGAGTGCGGCTCTCGACCCCGAGCTTTTGCAGGATGGCCGAGACGTGCGCCTTGATGGTGGCCTCGGAGACGCCGAGCTCATAGGCGATCTGCTTGTTGAGGAGGCCCTCCGACAGCATCATCAGGACCCGGACCTGTTGCGGCGTCAGCGTCACCAGACGGTCGCGCAGGCGCGTCATGTCGGGGTCGGCGGCGGCCGACAGATCGGTGTCCGCGGGAACCCAGACGTCGCCCTCCATCACCTTGAGAATGGCGTCGCGCAGCGTCTCGACGCCGAAACGCTTGGGGATGAAGCCGGAGGCGCCAAAATCGAGCGAGCGGCGAATCGTGGCGCTGTCGTCGGAAGCCGAGACGATCACGACCGGAATCGCCGGGTATTGCGCCCGTAGATAGATAAGGCCGGAAAAGCCGGAGATCCCAGGCATCGAGAGGTCGAGTAGGACCAGATCCACGTCGGAGGCCTGTTCCAGCAGCTTGGTCAGCTCCTCGAACGATCCGGCCTCGTCGATCCTGGCCGAAGTCAGGACGCCCGCCACCGCCTGCCGCAGCGCGTCGCGGAACAGCGGATGATCATCGGCAATGACGAGATGGGTTGAGGGAGCGTTCATCGTTCTCTTGCTGTCGTTCGCGGCGGGAGGCGTGTCAACGCCGCGGCGGTCAATTCTTCCCCGAGCGGCCATGGCATGCAAGTGCACATTATCCCTTTGTCGCAAAGGGGTTAATCCCAGCCTTTACGGTTGCGCACCGGCGCCCGAGACCGGAGCGTCAGGCGCGGGTCAGTGCGCAAAGCCGAAAGTCGTATTGGGGCGGGTTTCACGCCGATGTTACCTTGCAAGCAAGACCTGGATTGATCCGGCACGTCCGGGCATCTGGGGCGCGAGGAAACGCATTTCGGGGAGCGACTCAACATGTCGACAATGGCAGTGTCTCAGACGGGCGCGGGAGGGATGACGAAGGACGAACGGTTCGTCATTCTCGCCTCCTCGCTCGGTACCGTCTTCGAATGGTACGACTTCTACCTCTACGGTTCGTTGGCGAGCATCATCGGCGCCCAGTTCTTCTCGGCCTATCCGCCCGCAACCCGCGACATCTTCGCGCTGCTGGCCTTCGCCGCCGGCTTCCTGGTGCGCCCGTTCGGCGCGATCGTGTTCGGCCGCATCGGCGACATCGTCGGCCGCAAATACACCTTCCTCGTCACCATCCTGATCATGGGTCTGTCGACCTTCATCGTCGGCCTGCTGCCCAACGCGGCGACCATCGGCATCGCGGCTCCGATCATCCTGATCGCGCTGCGCCTCGCCCAGGGTCTGGCGCTCGGCGGCGAGTATGGCGGTGCGGCGACTTATGTCGCGGAGCACGCCCCGAACGGCAAGCGCGGCTACTACACCTCCTTCATCCAGACCACGGCGACGCTCGGCCTGTTCCTGTCGCTGCTGGTGATCCTGTTCACCCGTACCGCGACCGGCGAAGCCGATTTTGCGGCCTGGGGCTGGCGCATCCCGTTCCTGGTCTCCGTGCTGCTGCTTGGCATCTCGGTCTGGATCCGGCTGCGTCTCAATGAGTCGCCGATCTTCCAGAAGATGAAGGACGAGGGGAAGAGCTCGAAGGCGCCGCTGACGGAGGCCTTCGGCAACTGGCAGAACGGCAAGCTCGTGCTGCTCGCCCTGCTCGGCGGCGTGATGGGCCAGGGCGTGGTCTGGTACACCGGCCAATTCTATGCGCTGTTCTTCCTGCAATCGATCCTGAAGGTCGACGGCTACACCGCCAACCTCCTGATCGCCTGGTCGCTGCTGCTCGGTACCGGCTTCTTCATCGTGTTCGGCATCCTCTCCGACAAGATCGGCCGCAAGCCGATTATCCTCGGCGGCTGCCTGATCGCGGCGCTGACCTTCTTCCCCATCTTCAAGATGATCACCACCAACGCCAATCCGGCGCTGGAAAAGGCCATCGAGCAGACCAAGGTCGAGGTGGTGGCAGATCCAAAAGGCTGCGGCGACCTGTTCAACCCGGTCGGCACCCGCGTCTTCACCGCGCCTTGCGACACCGCACGCGCCTTCCTGTCGCAGTCGTCGGTCAAGTACTCGACCACACCAGGCCCGGCCGGCTCCGGCGTGAAGGTCATGGTGAACGGCAAGGAGGTTCCGTACACGAACGCCAAGGACAGCAACCCGGCCGTCCTCGCCGCCGTGCAGGCCGCCGGTTACCCGAAGGCGGGCGATGCGGGTATCGTGAAGATGGCGCACCCGTTCGACATCTTCCGCCCGCAGGTGGCGGCAGTCGTCGGGCTGTTGTTCATTCTGGTGGTGTTCGTCACCATGGTGTACGGCCCGATCGCGGCGATGCTGGTCGAACTATTCCCGACCCGCATCCGCTACACCTCGATGTCGCTGCCCTACCACATCGGCAACGGCTGGTTCGGCGGCCTCCTGCCCGCGACCGCCTTCGCCATCGTGGCCTCGACGGGCGATATCTATGCAGGTCTCTGGTATCCGGTCATCTTCGCGTCCATCACCGTGGTGATCGGCTTCCTGTTCCTGCCCGAGACCAAGGACGTCGATATCAAGGCGACCTGATCGAAAGCACAGTCGACAACACGAACCGGCCGCGGTCTCCGCGGCCGGTTTTGTTTTGTCCCTACTGATGGCTGCCGACGAATTGCAGCACGATCTCGCGCCGATGCGGCCGGCTGCGATGTTCGATCAGGTAGATCGCCTGCCAGGTGCCGAGCGCGAGCTTGCCTTTCAGGACTGGCACCTGAAGCGAGGTCCCCGTCAGCATCGTCTTGACGTGCGCCGGCATGTCGTCCGGCCCCTCGGTGTCATGCGTCCACCCGGCATTCTCCGGTGCAAGCCGGGACAGCGCCGTGGTGAGATCGACGAGCACGGACGGATCGGCGTTCTCCTGAATCGTCAGCGAGGCCGAGGTGTGGCGGATGAACAATGTCAGCGCGCCCTCACGCGCGTGCGCTTCGGCGATGAACCTGGCTGCCTCGCTGGTCAGATCGGTGAAGCCGCGGCCGGGCGTCTGCACGGTGAGCAGCGACGATGCGAGCGTGGTGGTTTGCACGAATGATGGCGCCGAACGCGTTACGGATTTGCCTGATGTCATCAAGAGCCTCTCGTCGTCCTGGCGAAGGCCGGCGAAAGCCAGGACCCATTACCCCGAATGCTCGTGATGGCGAAAAGTGGCAATTCGCGTCGAGAAAAACAGAGAGGCTGCGGCACGGCTTCAGGACGACCTCGAAGGAGCCGAATCAAATCTTCCCCGACACGTCCTTCTGCACGCGGTTGGCCATGTCGATCAGCCGGCGCCAGGCCCTTTCCAGGAACGACATCACGCGGTCGACATCCTGGTCGCTCGGCAGCGGGATCTCGATCTTGCGCTCGCCCTCGGCGGCCTTCGGCTCCGCCTTCTTGAGCGGATCGGATTTCGGCAGCGGCTCGTCGACCTTGCCCGATACGGTCGGCCCAGCCGCGAGCTGGCCCTTCAGCTTCTCGACTTCGGCCTGAAGCCGGCCGATTTCGGTATCGAGCGCGGCCCGTTCGTCCGGCAAGGCGTAGCAGGCCCAGCCGGCGCCGTTCTTGGTGCAGGTCGACATGGTGCCGGTGCGGGTGTCGAGCCGCAACACGCCCTCCGGGATCGGCGTCATGCTGTAGCGGCCGTTTTCGCTGTCAGGAGCGGATTGCGCGGCGACGAAGCCGCCGCTGACGACCATCACCACGGCGAACGTCGCTACCGCAAACCATGATGTTGTGGATGACGTCACAGGTCTCATCTTGCGCTCCGCCACGACGTGCAGGTGGCACTTTCGCAATTCTACACCCCGCCGAGGCAATCCGCCGCCCAAAACGCACCACCGATATCAACGACCGCGACCGTCCCTTGATCCCGGCAGCGCGGCGAAATGGCGGCTGCATTCGTCGATCATGCGGAGAGCTGCTGCGGTGCGGCGTCACGCTGTGTGCAGCACTGCTGTGCGCGCCAATATCAGCAAAGAAATCAGACACATAACGGAAAGCGACGCAATCGTGACTTGGCTTGACTTGATAATAGGCCATCAGTATGGTCCGCGCGGCTTTTGAGGGTGGCGGGCGTAATTTCCATTCAGCCGCGGCGTTTCGGGTCTTCGTTGCATGACACAGGGCACGGAGCACGGCGGGAATGGAGATCGCGATAGATCGTCCGAGGAAGCTGCGCTTTCCGAACGGCTCGGAAATCTTGATCAACGCTTGTCCGAACTTCGGGACCGGCGGAGCAAGACCGAGCAACCCGCAGGTGACGGTGAAGACGGAGCGGCCAGAGCCTCGGCGATGGCGCTTGGTTTCCGGTTATCCTCGGAGTTGATCGCCGGCGTCGTTGTCGGAGCGGGGATTGGCTGGGGGTTCGACCGCTTGCTGTCGACGTCGCCTTTCGGATTTATCGTGTTCCTGCTGCTGGGCTTCGTCGCCGGCGTGGTGAATGTGGTGAGAACGGCGGGCGCGGGTCAAAACAGGCGCGGTGGTTCTTAAGCGATCCGCCCAGCAGAGGAATGATCGTGCCGGCTTTGCCGGTACGGGCCGGCCCGGCCGGCAGACCGAGACCCGCCGGCATTGCCGGCAGACCAAGAGATGCCGCGCTGATGAAAATCGACCCGATCCACCAGTTCAACATCGAGCCTCTCTTCACCCTGGGCCATATCGGCAATCATACGATCGCCTTCACCAATTCGTCGCTTTACATGCTGGTGGCGGTCGCGATCATCTCGATCCTGATGCTCGCCAGCGGCACGCAGCTGGTTCCCGGACGCCTCCAGTCCGTCGCTGAAATCTCCTACGAATTCGTCGCCTCGACCATCCGTTCGACGGCCGGCGCGGAAGGCATGAAGTTCTTCCCGCTGATCTTCTCGCTGTTCATGTTCATCTGCGTCTCGAATCTGGTGGGCATCATCCCCTACACCTTCACGGTGTCGAGCCACCTGATCGTCACCGCGGCGCTCGCGCTCCTGGTGTTCTTCACCGTCCTGATCTACGGCCTCTACAAGAACGGCCTGAAATTCTTCAAGATTTTCGTTCCCCACGGCGTCCCCATCTACATCCTGCCGCTGGTCATGTTCATCGAGGTCCTGTCGTTCTTCCTGCGGCCGGTCTCCCACAGCGTCCGCCTCTTCGCCAACATGTTGGCCGGCCACATCGCGCTGAAGGTGTTCGCCGGCTTCGTCGCCATGCTCGGCTTCTCGCTCGGCGCCCTCGGCTGGGTCGGCGGCGTGCTGCCGCTGGCGCTCACGGTCGCGCTGACCTCGCTCGAGATCCTGGTCGCGTTCCTTCAGGCCTATGTGTTCGCGATCCTGACCTGCATCTATCTCAACGACGCCATTCATCCAGGACACTGAGCGGTCCGGGGAATTTCCACCCACAACCCATCTTTCTTCCAAGGAGACTAAAATGGATCCGGCAGCAGCAAAACTTATCGGCGCGGGCATCGCGTGCATCGGCATGGGCGGTGCGGGCGTCGGCGTGGGCGTGATCTTCGGCAATTACCTCGCCGCAGCCGTTCGCAATCCGTCGGCGGCTCAGGGCCAGTTCGGTAACCTGATCTTCGGCTTCGCCGTGACCGAAGCGCTCGGCATCTTCTCGCTGCTGATCGCGCTGCTGCTGCTGTTCGTTCCGCTCTGAGAACGACGTTTTTTCGCGCCGTTCCAGCCTCTGGGACGGCGCGCGTGACAGCAACAGGAGAACTCCATGGCTGAGAGTCATGGCGGCGCGAAAGGTCCGGCGAGCGCTCACACCGAGGCTGACGGTGGTCACCACGGTGGCGGTTTTCCGCCGTTCGAGAGCAGCAGCTTTGCTTCGCAGCTGGTGTCGCTCGCGATCTTCTTCGTCCTGCTTTACGTGATCGTGTCCAAGCTCGCTCTGCCGCGCGTCGGCGGTGTGATTGAGGCGCGGCAGAACAAAATCGAGGGCGACCTCGCCGAAGCGCAGAAGCTGAGGGACCAGTCCGACGCGGCGCTGAAGGCCTATGAAAGCGAGCTCGCTTCGGCGCGCATGCGGGCACAGGCGATCGGCAACGAATCCCGCGACAAGGCGAATGCGCAGGCGGATGCCGAGCGCAAGGCGCTGGAAGAGCAATTGGCGGCCAAGCTGGCCGGGGCGGAGAAGACCATCGCCTCGACCCGCGCCGCCGCCATGAGCAACGTCCGCGGCATCGCGGCGGATGCGGCAGGCCAGATCGTGCAGCAGCTCACGGGCGTCGTTCCCGATGCAGCGTCGGTCAATGCCGCGGTCGACGCGTCCTTGAAGGGTTAGTTGAGATGTTCTTCGAACCTGAATTTTGGGTCGCCGTCGCCTTCGTGATCCTGATGGTCGTGTTCGGCTATCTCGGGATCTTCAAGACGGCGATGACCGCGCTTGACCATCGCGCCGATCGCATCAAGGCCGAGCTCGACGACGCGGCGCGCCTCAAGCAGGAGGCGGCCAAGGTGCTCGCCGACTACAAGGCGCGCAGCGCCATGGCCGAGCGCGAGGCTGCCGACATCATCGCCAATGCCAGGGCCGAAGCCGAGCGAATCGCAGCCGACGCCAAGGCGAAGATGGAAGACTTCGTCGCCCGCCGGACCAAGACCGCGGAGAGCAAGATCGCGCTCGCCGAGGCCCAGGCGCTGGCCGATGTCCGAGCCGCAGCCGCGGAAGCCGCCGTTCAGGCCGCTTCCACGATCCTGTCGCAGTCGGTCAAGGGCCAGGTCGCCGACGACCTGCTCGCCAGGGGCATCAACGAAGTCCGGCAGAAGCTGAACTGAGAACTCTGCCTTCACCACTCAAAAGCCGGCGCGATGAGCGCCGGCTTTTTTGTTGGCCGATCTATAGCCACAAGTCCGGTGTCATGCCCCGCGCAGGCGAGGCAACCAGTACGCCGCGACCTCTCGATAGATCACTCACCTCTCTGGAATACTGGATCGCCCGCCTTTGCGGGTGATGACAGCCGTAATTGTAGTGACAGCCGACCTTGAACCCTACTTCTTCTTCCGTCCCTTCGGCTCGGGCGCGAGCGCCTGCGGGTCGAAGCCGACATAGAAGATGTAGGAATCGGCGGCCGCGGCCGAGGGCATCGGGTAGGCCAGATCTTCGGCCACGAACGTGAAGGGCACGCTGCCGCCCTCCGACATCTCGACCGTGGTCCGGTAGGCCTTTGAGGCGATCACCTTCTCGCCGACGCCGCCCTGCACCACGGCAACACGCAAGGGGACCTCGACCGTCGCAGGCGCGCCGGCGGGACCGGCGATGACACGGCCCTGGATTCCGATCCGCGCGGTGATATCGCCGCCGCTCCGGGCGCATTCGCGCGCCATCTTGGTGATTGTGGCCTGGAAGCGGATGTCGTTGCCGACAGCCTGCTTGCCGCTCGCGCCGACCGCATAAGTCGAGGCGCCGGCGCGCACCGTGACCTGCGGGCAATCAACGTCGTCGTCGGCCGGCTGGCCGGGCGCGGGCGGCGGCTTGGGCTGGGCCGGTTCGTCGGACTTGCCGCCGAACAGGCTCTTGAAGCGGTCGCTCAAGGACTGGGCCGCCACCGGCGAGACAGACGCGAGCGCAACCGACAACGTCAAAGCTACCACCGTCCCCCGCCGCAACGCATTTCGCGACGACCGAAGCTCCTTCACCATCAACACCCATACTCCATGACAGCACTCCGGCCGATCGCTGGCCAGCCCGCGCCGTTATATCGCCAAAATCGGCGAACCCAAGGCAGGCAAATTACGGCAGCAAACAAGGCGAGACGATCAAGACTTTGGCCGCAGGACGTGGCGGCTCAACCGCGAAAATCCTCATGCAGCAGGCCGAACAGCAGGTGGTCCTGCCAGATCCCGTTGATGCAGAGATAGCGGCGCGCCAGCCCCTCCCGCGAGAAGCCGCACTTCTCCAGCACCCGGATCGATGGTGCATTGGTGGGGATGCAGGCGGCCTCGACGCGGTGCAGGTTGAGCTCGCCGAACAGCGTCGGCAGCAGCACCCGCAGCGCAGCGGTCATGTAGCCGCGATGGGCGTAGGGCTGCCCAACCCAGTAGCCGATGGTGCCTGCCTGCACGATGCCGCGCCGGACATTGGCCAGCGTGATGCCGCCGACCATGGCGCCGTCGAGTTCGCGGAAGATCAGAAAGGGATAGGACCGGTCCGCGGCAATGTCCTCGGAATAGCGGCGCAAGCGGCGGCGAAAGCCGGACCGGGTGAGATCGTCCGACGGCCAGATCGGCTCCCAGGGGGTGAGGTAGTCGCGGCTACTTTCGCGCAAGTGAGCCCATTGCAGGAAGTCCGACATCTGCGGGGCGCGCAGCAACAGCCCGTTGCCGCGCGGCGCGAGGGCGGCGGGTCCACTGGATGGCAGGCGGAACAGGGCCATGGTGATGCTTCCCGGAGCGGGCGCCCCTGGGCGACGGCTCTTAATGCAGCCGCGCCTTGGCACGCGCCCGCGTCAATCCTTCCGCAAAAGATACCGCGGTGTCCAGACCCCTGCCACTGCCCAATGCAACAACCGCAGGGCGGCTGCGCGAAAGCAGCGCACGCGCGGCATCCCGGGTCGATTCGACGCTGACGGCGTCGATCCGGGCCACCAGCTCCTGCACCGTCTGCGGCCGGCCATAAGCCAGCACATGCCGGGCGAGCTGTTCGGCGCGGGAGGAGCAGCTCTCCAATGCCATCAGCAGGCCCGCCTTCATCTGCGCCTTGGCACGCGCGATCTCGGCCTCGGTCAGGGTCTCCACCGAATCATTCATGACATCGACCACGACCTCCATCATCTCCGGCGCGTCGGCGGGATCGGTGCCGGTGTAGAGGCCGAAGAAGCCGGTGTCGGTGTAGGGCGCGTGGAAGCTGTAGATGGAGTAGCAGAGGCCGCGCTTCTCGCGCACCTCCTGGAACAGCCGCGACGACATCCCACCGCCGAGAATGTTGGTGAAGACCTGGAGCGAGAACAGCGAGAGGTCGGTCTGCGGCACCCCTTCGAGCGCCAACGTCAGATGCGCCTGCTCGAGCTCGCGGTGGACCACCTTGGCGCCGCCCTTGCCGAACTGGGCGGATTGCGGCTTCGGTCCCGGTGTCGCCTCGAAGCTCGCGAAGCGCTGCTCGACCTCGGCGACCACCTGCTTGTGATCGACCGCGCCGGCGGCGGCCACCACCATGTCGGGCCCGCGATAATGCGTCGACAGATAGCCGCGGAGCATGTCGCGGTTGAAGCCGCGCAGCGTCTTGGCGGTGCCGAGCAGCGAGCGACCCATCGGCTGGTCGGGATAGCAGAGCTCGTTGAGATGCTCGAACACGACGTCGTCGGGTGTGTCCTGCGCAGCCCCGATCTCCTGCACGATGACGTTCTTCTCGCGCTCCAGCTCGTCCGGCTCGAAGGCAGGATTGGCGAGAATGTCGGCGAGCACGTCGAGCGCGAGCGGCACGTCGGCCTTCAGCACCCGCGCGTAGTAGGACGTGGTCTCGGTCGAGGTGCCGGCATTGAGATCACCGCCGACCGCCTCGATCTCCTCGACGATCTCGCGCGAGGAGCGCTTGGTCGTACCCTTGAACGCCATGTGCTCCAGGAGATGCGAGATGCCATGCTCGTTCGGCTTCTCGTCGCGCCCGCCGACCCCGGCCCAGACGCCGAGCGCCGCAGTCTCGAGATGTGGCATTTTGTCGGTGACGACGGTGAGGCCGGAAGCAAGCTTGGAAATCTCGACGCTCATCCGGCAACTCCTTGCTTTGCGGCGCGGCTGATCGACAGCACGAACCGCTCGACCTCGGCCTGATCGTTCTTCATCACCTTCACGTGTTCGGATTTAGTCATCAATCCGTCGAGCCAGGCGGGCAGTTGCGGCCGCTGGCCGCAGGCCGCCTCGACCGCGTCGGGGAATTTGGCCGGATGGGCCGTAGAGAGCACGATGCTCGGGACCGTCGTGTCGGTGGTGTCGCGGTCCGCGACCGCCAGCGCCACCGCGGTATGGGGATCGACCAGCTCGCCCGCCTCGCGCCAGGCGGCGCGGATTGCGGCCGCGGTTTCGGTCTCGTCGGCACGGCCTGCGTCGAACACCTCGCGGATCGCGGCCAGCGTGGCATCGGGCAGCACGAAACGCCCCGACTGCTTCAGTGAATCCATCAGGCGGCGCACGCCCGCCGCATCGCGCCGGCCGGCCTCGAACAGCAGCCGCTCGAAATTCGAGGAGATCTGGATGTCCATCGACGGCGAGGCCGTGGCGTGCACTTCGCGCACCTCGTAGATCCCGGTCTTGAGCGTGCGGGCCAGGATGTCGTTGACGTTGGCGGCGATGTGCAGCGTGCGCACCGACAGCCCCATGCGCTTGGCGACGTAGCCGGCAAAGATGTCGCCGAAATTGCCGGTCGGCACGACGAAATCCACCGCGCGCGCCGGTGCACCGACGGCAACGGCCGACGTGAAATAGTAGACCACCTGGGCGACGATACGCGCCCAGTTGATCGAGTTGACGCCGGACAGCGACGTCGCATCGCGAAAGCGATGGTTGTTGAACATTCCCTTCACGAGCGCCTGGCAGTCGTCGAAAGTGCCTTCGACGGCGAGCGCATGCACATTGGCCGCACCAGTCGTCGTCATCATCCGCTGCTGGACCTCGGAGATGCGGCCATGCGGGAACAGCACGATCAGGTCGACATTCTCCAGACCCGCAAAGGCTTCGACCGCGGCGCCGCCGGTATCGCCGGAGGTTGCGACCACGATGGTGGTGCGCTGGCCGCGCTTGGCGAGCACATGGTCCATCAGCCGCGAGATCAGCTGCATCGCCACGTCCTTGAAGGCGAGCGTCGGGCCGTGGAACAGCTCGAGCACGAACTGGTGCGGCGACATCTGGCGCAGCGGCACCACCGCGGGATGGCGGAAGGTGGCATAGGCCTCGTTGGCCATGCGGCCAAGCTCGGCGTCCGTGATCTCGCCGCCCGCGAAGGGGCGAATCACGTCGACCGCGACCTCCCAATAGGCGCGGCCGAAGAAGCCGGCGATGGTCTGCGCCGAAAGCTGCGGCCAAACGGCCGGCACGTACAGGCCGCCATCGCGGGCTAGCCCGGTCAGCATCACGTCGCAGAAGCCGAGTTCGGGGGCTTCGCCCCGGGTCGAGATATAACGAGTCAAACTGCCCTCCAAAGGCCAACCGAGTCTGAGCTCGCTCGTTAAGCCTTTGATTTTACGAAATTACTTGTTAACAGCCAGAGGCGTTGAGCCACCATAAAGTGTTTTGCGGCATCGGGAAACCGCTTCCGCTCGCCCCGCAGCCCAATGAAAAAGGGCTGCGGCATTGCCGCAGCCCTTCTCTTGGAAGGTCTGTCGTTGTGTGCAGACCGATTGCCTCGTCGGGTCGTTCGACCCGCTAAACTGTTCACCCAAGCTTTCGTCAGCTGTCGTCAAATCGTCAAGAGCCAAAACGGCAGGCGGCGGAAAATGTTCCTGTTTTTCCCGCCGTGCTCAGGGCCTTCTTTCGCGGATATGAGCAATGACTTGCGTGATATTGCCGTCTTTTCCCGAACCTTTGGCCTGCCCTGGGGAACGAATGCCGTGGCGACCGATTGGGTCGGCGGACGGTGCCGGCCATCGCCCATGCATTGCCCGGCTGATGGCGACGCCGATCCGTCGACCGAACCGCTGCCTCCTGGAGCAGCCGGTTCGGTCGTTGGCGACAGGTCAATTCATCCCGATTTCCACTGCGATCCGGATCAGGTCGGAATGGTTCTTGGCCCCTAACTTCTGCTTGAGCAGGGACGTCGTGTTCGCCACGGTCTTGTAGGAGATGCCGAGCGCCTTGGCGACCTCGACGATTTTGTCGCCGCGTCCGAGCAGGCGAAGAATCTCGAGCTCCCGCGGCGTCATCTGCGAGGCTGGATTGGCCTTGATTGCGGCACCGGAAAACGTCACGGCTTCCGCAAGCTGCGGAGAAATGAAATTGTCGCCCGCGACCACTTTGCGCACCGCTTTCAGCAGTATCCTGGGATCGTCACCCTTGGAGACATAGCCCTGGGCCCCAAGCTCGACCGCCCGCACCACGAAGGCCGGATCATCGTTCATGCTGAACATGATGATCTTGGCGTCCGGATCGTCCTTCCGAATGCGTCGCATCAGCTCGAAGCCCGAGACATCAGGCAGGCTGATGTCGATCACGGTAACATCGGGCCGCTTGCTGACATAGGCGCGGTGCCCGGATTTGGCATCGTTCGCCTCGTCGATACGGATCGACTGGTCGGACGCGAACAGGGTGCGGCAACCGGACAGCACCACAGGGTGGTCGTCGACGATCAGGACCTTGGTTGCCGGCTTGGCGGTATCTTGCATCGCAGGCTCACTTGCTTTCTCGACTCATAGACCGGCGGGAACAAATGGAAAGAGAGAATTCCGTCAAAACACGTTAGAATTGACCTAATGTGGCAACGACTCTCGTTCAGGACGCAACTGTTTCTTCCGCTCGGCGCGAGCCTTCTCGCGGCACTGATCCTGGGCGGCGTGCTGCTTCAGACCTTCGCAGGGGGCCAGCTCGTTGAGGAGAATGAGCCGGGCCGGCGTTCGACCCGGGCCATCGCCACCGCGCTCAACAACACGCTGCGCGCTTCCGACAATCCACGGCGGACGCTCGATGCGTTTGTCCAATCGTTGGACACCTCCTCTGATATCCAATTCCGTTCCGTGGAAGCGGGTCCCGCGCGCTCCCCGAAGGACGACCCGCGCACGCCGCATAGCGTGCCGCAATGGTTCATCGACCTGATCACCATCCCCGAGATGGACGCGGCATCCCCGGTGACGATCGACGGCGAGCGTGTCGGCGATATCGTCTTCGTGCCCGACCTGTCCGCCGAGCTGTTCGAGAAATGGATCGGCTTCCTCGCGCTCACCGGCCTGATCGCCGGGCTGATGGCGCTTACCGGAACCATCGCCTACGTCCTGGCGGCGTCGGCGCTACGCCCCCTACAACAGCTCGGCGAAGGACTGACGCGGATGCGACGCGGCGACTACACAAAGCCGATCCCGGTGGCAGGGCCGCCGGAGATCCGGCAGAGCTGCGCGGCGGCGAACGCGCTGGCGGGGACGTTGGCGCAACTAAGCCAGGACAATCGCGACCTGTTGCATCGGCTGGTGTCGCTTCAGGACGATGAGCGGCGCGACCTCGCCCGCGAATTGCACGACGAACTCGGCCCGCTTCTGTTCGGCATCCGCGCCGGCGCGGTCGCGCTGATCGAGGCCGCGCCTGCCGTGGGAAATCTCGGCAATTCGGTGCAGGAGGTGCTGCAATCGGTCGAGGCGCTCCAGCAGGCCAACCGCCGTATTCTCGACCGGCTGCGGCCGCTCTATGTTGAGGAACTGGGCCTCGCAAGCAGCGTCCAGACACTGCTTCAAAACTTTCGCAAGCAGGCACCGCATATCGGTCTGACGGACACGATTGACCCCGGTCTCAACGGACTAGACGGGCCGCTGGCGCGGACCGTCTATCGGTTGATCCAGGAGGCGCTGACCAACGTGCTGCGCCATGCCAAAGCGAGCAACGCCCATGTGCAGACGACCATCACCGGTGAGACGCTCGTCATCGAGATCTCCGACGATGGCGGCGGCTTTCCCGCCGACAACGTCTTTGGCCGGGGCCTGACCGGCATGCATGAGCGCGTTCGCGCGCTCAGCGGATCGCTGTCACTGCTGCGCGCGAATGAACGAACCTATGTCCGATGCCGTCTTCCGGCTGCGCCAACCCGGGAGGCGCCGGTCTAGCTGAGCATGATCTTTTCGGAAAACCGCTACACACTTTTCCGGATCATGCCCTAGCTAGCACGCGCAGCCAACATGCGCGTTCTGTCGCGCCGGCTCGCACAGCGTGCTGCGGATCTTGCCTTCCGTGCTGAAGCGAAACGAGGCGCGAATGCGCAGCGCGCCAGCGATGGAATATTCGAGATCGACGCCGTTGGACACTGGATCGATCTCTTCCAGCCTGAAGCCCGCCGACGACAAGGCGCCAAGTCGCGGCCTCCAATAGCTTTCGAGCTCGCTTCGGCCGCGATGGCGCTGCGTTCCGTTGCAGATACATTCAAGCTCGGCGTCGTCCGCATATAGATCGAGCAGCGCCGCGAGGTCGCCCTTGCGGCAGGCATCTACCCAGTCAACGACAATTCCCATCTGGTCGAAATCGCTCACGCTGCAATCCTGTTCTGCCGCGGACACCAGGGGCGGCTTAGGACCACACTCGTGAATGTGCGCTGAACGGTAAAGCCCGGACGATACCGGGTTCCCTCGGTTGATCTACGGATGAGTTCGGTCTTGCCGCCCCCTCGCCCACACCGCGAAGGCGATCAGCAGGGCGCCCGCGAGCGTGAACCAGGTGATCGCGTATTGCAGGTGATCGTCTTTCAGATGCACGTCGAGCGGACCGGGACGTGGAACGCCGTTCTCGGGCACCGGCTGCTCGAGGTCGACATAGAACGGCGCAACCGTTCCCCAGCCGAGCGCGCTCGCGATTGCCAGATGATCGCGCACGAACCAGAGCCGCTTCTCGCGGTTCTCCGCAGGTGTCAGCCAGCCCGGTGCTTCCGGGAACCTGAGATAGCCGGTGAGCACGACCGGCTGGCCCGTGACGAGCTGCTTCACCGCGCGATCCTCGACGCCGCGATCCTGCATCGTGTTCTCGACGAAGCCGGCATCGATCACGACCATCTCGCCGCTCGGAAGCCGCGCCGGCAGGAACGCCCAGGTGCCGGGACCGGAGGCGTCCTTGCGCACGGCCGAGCCGGAGGAATAGACCATCGCATCGGGCAGCGGGACGTAAGTTGCAGAGAAGCTGACGCGGCGGAATTCGTCGCGCGCGCGATTGAGCGCCGCCCATTGCGCGGGCGCCGGCAGCGCGACCGGCGCGGTCGCAAGCCGTTCGGTGAGAGCAGCGATCAGCTCGTGCTTGGCTGTCCGGCGCTGCAATTGCCAGAAGCCAAGCCCGACGAACACTGCCGTCAGGAGCAGCGTGAACAGCGCAAAGCCGGCCACGCGAGGCTTGCGCACGGTCCGGTTCATTTCGCGCGGTCGATGAGTCGGCCCGGCGCCGCCTTGTGGTGGAATTGCAGCGCGATCAGCAGCGACTTCATCGCGCGCAGCGGCAAAAGCGTGGTGGCGAGAATCAGCGGCAGCCAGAGCACCGCGTGCAGCCAGAACGGCGGCTGATACTTGACCTCGACGACGAGCGCGCAGCCGACCACGATCGCGCCGGCCAGCATGATGATGAAGATCGCCGGACCGTCACCGGTATCGATGAAAGCATAGTCGAGACCGCAGCGCTCGCAGCGAGGCGCGAGTGTCAGGAAGCCCGCATAGAGCTTGCCCTCGCCGCAGCGCGGACATTTGCAGGCGAGCCCGCGCAGCGCGCTTTGCAGGACCGTGGTTTGAGACTCCGATGGGCCGGCGATGTCGTTCATGATGGCAAACTCTATCACAGTTTCGGCCAAGGCTTCCGGCGGCCGGAAAGCGAAAGGGCGGCCCTGCGGCCGCCCTTTCTGAATCATCTGCCTCGCAGCTCAGTGCGCGCCGTGAGCCATGGTCTCGGCGCCGTGTCCCCAGACATAGATGCAAAGGAACAGGAAGAGCCAGACCACGTCGACGAAGTGCCAGTACCAGGCGGCGAACTCGAAGCCGAGATGCTGGGTCGGCGTGAAGTGGCCGGCATAGGCGCGAAACAGGCAGACCAGCAGGAAGATGGTGCCGACCAGCACGTGGAAGCCATGGAAGCCGGTCGCCATGAAGAAGGTCGCACCATAGACGTTGCCGCCGAACGAGAACGCCGCGTGGCTGTACTCATAGGCCTGCACGCAGGTGAAGAGCGCACCCAGCACGACGGTGAGGATCAGGCCGTATTTCAGACCCTGGCGGTCATTCTCGAGCAGCGCATGGTGCGCCCAGGTTACCGTGGTGCCGGAGGTGAGCAGGATCAACGTGTTCAGGAGCGGCAGATGCCAGGGATCGAAGGTCTCGATGCCCTTCGGCGGCCAGGTGCCGGGAACGGAGCAGGCGCCGGCCTGCGTGCCAAGGCCGCAGCCGAACACCGCATCACGCGTGGCATGGACGGCGTCAGCCGGGAACAGCGCGGCGTTGAAATAGGCCCAGAACCAGGCCACGAAGAACATCACCTCGGAGGCGATGAACAGGATCATGCCGTAGCGGTGATGGAGCTGCACGACGCGGGTGTGGTCGCCCTTGTACTGGGCTTCCTTGATCACGTCGCCCCACCAGCTCGCCATGGTGTAGAGCACGCCGACGGTGCCCACACCGAACACGATCGGCGCAGCCGAGAACATGTGGTGCATCCAGGCGATCGCGCCAACCGCCATGATGAAGGCCGACAGCGAACCGACGGCCGGCCAGGGAGAGGGATCGACCAGATGGTAGTCGTGATGCTTGGTGTGCGCCGTTGCCATTTGCGGTCTCTCTCCTCAATCCCGTGCCTGTCAGGCACTTATCCCCTTGCGTCCAATCCCCCGAGCGTGCGCCCGGCGATCAGAGATTTCCCTTGCGTTTGTCGTCGTCACCCGATGCCAGCGGCTTCACCACGGGATCCTTCACCGGATAGAACGTGTAGGACAGCGTGATCGTGTTCAGCCCGTCGTTCTCGCGATCCTCGGCAATCGACGGATCGACATAGAACACGACCGGCATCTCCCGCTTCTCGCCGGGCGCCATGGTCTGCTCGGTGAAGCAGAAGCAGTTGATCTTCTGGAAATATGACCCAACCGTCAGCGGCGCGACGTTATAGGCGGCTTGGCCCGCGGTGGTGCGCGCGGCCTGGTTCGTCACGGTGTAGTAGACCGTCGTCACCTGACCGATATTGACCTCGATCTCGCTCTGCTCGGGCTCGAACTTCCAGGGCAGGCCCGGCGCGACGTTGGAATCGAACCGCACCGAGATCTTTCGGGCGATCGGGCCGGTGGCCGGTGCGGAGGTCGCGACCTGGGTCGTGCCGTTGAAGCCGGTGGCGCGGCAGAACCAGTTGTAGAACGGCACCGCCGCGTAGGATGCCCCCACCATCAGCGCCACTACGCCGCCGCAGATCGAGGCGACCAGCGCGTCGCGGCCAAGACCACCGATGCGGCCCTTGCCCGCCGTCCGGCTCTGATCCTGCGATATGGTCGGCTCGTGATCCATGTTTCCTACATCGGCCGCACTAGAACCGCCGGCCCCTTGACCATGGTGACGGCGAAGAACAGCACCACGAGCACGCCGAGCGCCAAAGCAATGGCAATGGAGCGCTGACGACGGCTCTTCTTCTGCGCCTCGGTGAGGACGATTCCATCTGGCTCCGGTTTGTCGGCCATCCCCGCCTCATGCGCCCCATGCCATCGGAGCAAGCGCCCGGAATACAACCTGGGCCAGCAGGGTGGCGAACAGCGCAAACAGATAAAGGATGGAGAATGCAAACAGCTTGCGGGTGGCACGCAGCGACTGGCTGCGCTCGCGACGCATGTAGACGTTGATGGCGAGCACCAGCATGCCGGCGCCGAGGATCAGCGAAACGATGCCGTAGACGGCGTCGAAATAGCCGAGCGCCCAGGGTGCGGCGGCGACCGCGATCAGCACGATCGTGTAGAGCAGGATCTGGAGCCGCGTCGCATCGGGACCGGCGACGTTGGGTAGCATCGGAATGCCGGCGCGCGCATAATCGTCGGAGCGGAACAACGCCAGCGCCCAGAAGTGCGGCGGCGTCCAGAAGAAGATGATGGCGAACAGCAGCAGTGGCTCGACGTCGACCGTGCCCGTCACGGCGGCCCAGGCCACCACCGGAGGCAGCGCGCCGGCAGCGCCGCCGATCACGATGTTCTGCGCGGTCCAACGCTTCAGACCCATCGTATAGATCACGACGTAGAAGAAGATGGTGAAGGCGAGCAGCGCGCCCGCGATCCAGTTGACGAGGATGCCGAGCGTCATCACCGAGAAGAAGGCGAGCGTCATGCCGAACGCCATCGCTTCGGGGCGGGTGACGCGGCCGCGCGGGATTGGCCGGTTCGCCGTGCGCGACATCTTGGCGTCGATGTCGCCCTCGAGCGCCATGTTGAGCGCGCCGGAGGCGCCGGCACCGACGGCGATGCAGAGTAGCGAGGTGATCGCCAGCACGGGATGGAAATGCCCGGGTGCCATCGCCATCCCGACCAGCGCGGTGAAGATCACCAGCGACATCACGCGCGGCTTGAGCAGCGCGATGTAATCGCCGACCTCCGCTTCGGAGATGCGAGGATTGATGTCGACGGCATTGTGGTCGAGGACGGACACTTAATTCAGCTCGCTTCCTGAAAGAGCCGCGGCGCCCGTCACGGGCGCCGCGGGCGATGGCTTACTGCACGCGAGGCAGCACTTCGAACTGGTGGAATGGCGGCGGCGAGGGCAGCGTCCACTCCAGCGTGGTTGCGCCCGCACCCCAGGGATTGTTACCGGCAGGCACCTTCTTCATGTAGGCGTCGAGGACGCAGTAGAGGAAGATCAGCACGCCGAACCCGGAGATGTAGGAGCCGAGGGACGAGATCAGGTTCCAGCCCGCGAACGCGTCGGGATAGTCGACGTAGCGGCGCGGCATCCCCGACAGGCCGAGGAAGTGCTGCGGGAAGAACACCAGGTTGACGCCGATGAAGGTCACCCAGAAGTGCAGCTTGGCCAGCCACTCATTGTACATGTAACCCGACATTTTCGGGAACCAGTAGTACCAGCCCGCAAAGATCGCGAACACGGCGCCGAGCGACAGCACGTAGTGGAAGTGCGCGACGACGTAATAGGTCTCCTGGAGCACGCGGTCGACGCCCGCGTTCGCCAGCACGACGCCGGTGACGCCACCAACCGTGAACAGGAAGATGAAGCCTACCGCCCAGATCATCGGCGCGCGGAATTCGATCGAGCCGCCCCACATCGTGGCGATCCAGGAGAAGATCTTCACGCCGGTCGGAACCGCAATGACCATGGTGGCGGCGACGAAATAGGCCTGCGTCGCCGAGGACATGCCCACCGTGTACATGTGGTGCGCCCACACCACGAAGCCGATGCCGCCGATCGCGACCATGGCGTAGGCCATGCCGAGATAGCCGAACACGGGCTTGCGCGAGAAGGTCGAGACGATCTGGCTGATCATACCGAAGCCGGGCAGGATCAGGATGTACACCTCGGGGTGACCGAAGAACCAGAACAGGTGCTGGAACAGCACGGGATCGCCGCCGCCCTCGGGCGCGAAGAACGTCGTGTGGAAATTGCGGTCGGTGAGCAGCATGGTGATCGCACCGGCGAGCACCGGCAGCGATAACAGCAGCAGGAACACTGTCACCAGGATCGACCACACGAACAGTGGCATCTTGTGCAGAGTCATGCCCGGTGCGCGCATGTTGAAGATCGTGGTGATGAAATTGATGGCGCCGAGAATCGACGAGGCGCCCGCCAGATGCAGCGACAGGATCGCGAAGTCGACGGCGGGGCCGGGGTGACCGGAGCTCGACAGCGGCGCATACATGGTCCAGCCGGCGCCGACGCCGTTGGCACCCGGCTCGCCCTCGACGAAGGTCGACATCAGCAGCAGCGCGAAGGAGGCCGGCAGCAGCCAGAACGAGATGTTGTTCATGCGCGGGAACGCCATGTCGGGCGCGCCGATCATCAGCGGCACGAACCAATTGCCGAACCCGCCGATCATCGCGGGCATGACCATGAAGAAGATCATGATCAGGCCGTGAGAGGTCACGAACACATTATAGGTGTGCGTCTCGTGAAAGATCTGCACACCCGGATACATCAGCTCGGCCCGGATCGCGATCGACATCGCGGCGCCGATGACGCCGGCGACGACCGCGAAAATCAGGTACATCGTGCCGATGTCCTTGTGGTTGGTCGAATAGACGTAGCGCCGCCATCCGGTCGGATGGGCGTGCTCGTCATGATGCGCGTGATCGCTATGTGCCGCTGCGCTCGTTGCCATATTCAAATCCTGCCTTGCGTCCCATTCGGACCGTATGCGGTCCCGCCCTTCATATCGCTTTCAGTCCCTCGAGCTTCCGCCCGGCGCTTACTGCGTCGGGCCGGCCGCGGAGGCGTAGGTGCTGGTGCCGCCGCTCGCGAATTTCTTCTTTGCCGTCTCGACCCAGGAGGCGAACTCCTGGTCGTCGACCACGCGGATCGCGATCGGCATGAAGGCGTGATCCTTGCCGCACAGCTCCGAGCACTGGCCGTAGAACATGCCGGTCTTGGCCGCCTTGAACCAGGTCTCGTTCAGCCGGCCTGGAATGGCGTCGATCTTGACGCCGAAAGCCGGCAGCGCGAAGGCGTGGATGACGTCCGCGCCGGTGACCTGGACCCGAACCACCTTGTTGACGGGCACTACCATCTCGTTGTCTACGCCGAGCAGGCGGGGCTGCTTGTCCTGGGCCATCAACGAGTCGAACTCGAACTTGCCGTTATCAGGATAGGCATACGACCAATACCACTGCTTGCCGGTCGCCTTGATCGTCAGATCCGCCTTCGGCACGTCGAGCTCGAGGAACAGCAGCCGGAACGACGGCACCGAGATGCCGACCAGGATCAGCACCGGAACGAGCGTCCAGGCCACCTCGATCAGCGTGTTGTGGGTGGTCCGCGACGGCACCGGGTTGGCCCTCGCATTGAACTTGACGACCACCACCACGAGCAGCGCCAGGACGAACAGCGTGATCAGGGTGATCAGCACGAACAGGAAGTTGTGGAACCAGACGATGTTGTCCATCACCGGCGAGCCGGATTGCTGGAGCGTCCACTCCCACGGCGCCGGTTGCCCGAGCTCGGCGAATGCCACACCGCCCGTCGCCAGCGTCAGACCCGCCACGGCCAATCCCAGCAACTGCCGGCCCATCCGGCCCATCGACATCCTCATGCCGTTCGCGCTCCCCTTACGAAATCACCCCACGTGCATTTCCCTATTTCCGGGAAACGCTTATTCCATCCGCCCGTCTGACAAACCGCCGCGCAAGAATACCTCTAAGAGGAATTGGGGCCAGATCGCTAGAACGCCGAAATCAAGCCTCTCAAACCATAATTCTTGATCTATCGCAATGCAGTCTTGGGCCTCATTTGCCAGGCATCACCCGCAAGATATTTCCTAGTAACATCAGACAAAATTACCGTTTCCCGGTATGCTGCGGCTTGACAGCGAGATTGCCCGCGGTAGGCACTGACAGACGGCCGCGCAGGAACCTGATTCGTGCGGGCGATGGTGGCGCGCGGCGGCGCGATATTTGCTTGGGAATTGCCTTCAAGACGCCGTCATTCCCGTATCAGTCCGCCAGGTGCGAGCGAACCAGGCGAGCAGAGGGACCGACCCGATGGGGCTTTCGAGAAGCATGGCAAGGCAGGCTGGCGGGCCCACGATGCTGGCCGCCCTGCTGGCGGCGGTCGCCGTCCTCGCGCTGCCCGGCCTGGCCCATGCGCAGGGCGCGGTGCGCTCCGTCCATGGCGATTGGCAGATCCGCTGTGACACCCCGCCCGGCGCCCAGACCGAGCAATGCGCCCTGATCCAGAGCGTGGTGGCGGAAGACCGCTCCAATGCCGGACTGACCGTGATCGTGCTCAAGACCGCCGACCAGAAGAGCCGGCTGATGCGGGTGGTCGCCCCGCTCGGCGTGCTCTTGCCCTCGGGCCTCGGCCTCAAGCTCGACAACCAGGACGTCGGCCGCGCCGGTTTTGTCAGATGTCTGCCCAATGGCTGCGTGGCCGAGGTGGTGATGGACGACAAGCTGCTGGGTCAGCTCCGCGGCGCCAAGACCGCCACCTTCATCATCTTCGAGACCCCGGAAGAGGGCATCGGCTTCCCGCTCAGCCTGAATGGGCTGGGTGAGGGATATGACAAGCTGCCGTAAGGTGTGAGATCGAGGGCGATCCTATTGTTTCCGTAATGTGAGGCTTCGTGCCCTCGCGGAACCGTTCCGAAAACATTATCTTGCCCCACACCTCCCGATAATGGACGGACGCATGACCAACCCTGCCACAACCTCCCTGCTCGACCGCGCCAATCTCGACCGCGACCAGGTTCGCAACGAGGTTGCGCGCGGGCTGGCCGGTGCCGACGACGGCGAATTGTTCCTGGAATACAGCCAGACCGAAGCGCTGATGTTCGACAATGGGCGGCTGAAGCAGGCGACCTATGACACCTCGCAAGGCTTTGGCCTGCGCGCCGTCAAGGACGACGCGGTCGGCTATGCGCATTCCTCCGACGTGTCGCTGCCGGCGCTGATTCGCGCCGCAGATGCGGTCGCGGCCGTGCGCGGCGGCTATTCCGGCAGTTTTGCGGCTCCGCCCCCGCACACCAATGTGCGGCTCTATGGCGACGACAATCCGCTGGATGCGCCGGGCTTCGAGACCAAGGTCAAGCTGCTCGCCGAGATCGATGCCTACTTGCGCGACAAGGATCCGCGGGTGCGGCAGGTCAGCGTCAGCCTGGGCGCGACCTGGCAGGTGGTCGAGATCCTGCGCCCTGATGGCGAGAGCTATCGCGACGTCCGCCCGCTCGTGCGCGTCAACATCTCCGTCGTCGCCGGCCAGGGCGACCGCCAGGAGAGCGGCAGCAAGGGTTATGGCGGCCGCGCCGGCTATGGCGAATTCATCGAGAGCAGGTCCTGGCGGGAAGCCGCCGACGGCGCGCTGCGCGAGGCGCTGGTCAATCTGGAATCGATTCCGGCTCCCGCCGGCGAGATGGATGTGGTGCTGGGCGCCGGCTGGCCCGGCGTGATGCTGCATGAAGCGGTTGGCCACGGCCTTGAGGGCGACTTCAACCGCAAGAAGACCTCGGCCTTTGCCGGCCTGATGGGCCAGCAGGTCGCGGCCAAGGGCGTCACCGTGGTCGACGACGGCACCATCGCCTCGCGCCGCGGCTCGCTCTCCATCGACGACGAGGGCACGCCGACCAATCGCACCGTGCTGATCGAGGACGGCATCCTGGTCGGCTACATGCAGGACCGCCAGAACGCGCGCCTGATGAACATGAAGCCGACCGGCAACGGCCGCCGCCAGGGCTACGCCCATGTGCCGATGCCGCGCATGACCAACACCTACATGCTCGCGGGCGACCGCGATCCCGCCGAGATCCTCTCCTCCGTGAAGAACGGCGTGTTCGCCGCGAATTTCGGCGGTGGCCAGGTCGACATCACCTCGGGCAAATACGTGTTCCAGTGCACCGAGGCCTATAAGATCGAAAACGGCAGGCTGGGGGCGCCCCTGAAGGGCGCCATGCTGATCGGCAACGGGCCGACCGACTTGCACCGCATCCGCATGATCGGCAACGACCTCGCGCTCGACACCGGCATCGGCACGTGCGGCAAGAACGGCCAGGGCGTGCCTGTCGGCGTCGGCCAGCCGTCGCTTCTGATGGAACGCATCACGGTAGGTGGGACGGGCGCATGAGCGTTGAAGAAAAGGTCACTGTCACCACCAAGCGGAAGAGCAGTGGCTGGGGCGGACAGCTGATGCAGCTCGCCGGCATCGTCGCCGCCGTGTTCATTGCCAAGGGCGCGCTCGCCGAACCGTTCTACGTGCCGTCGGGCTCGATGGAGCCGACGCTGCTGATCGGCGATGCGCTGCTCGCCTCGAAATTCCCCTATGGCTACGGCACCTCGTCGCTACCGATTCAGATCAACCTGCCGGAGACTGGCCGCGTGTTCGCGGAGACGCCGAAACTCGGCGACGTCGTCGTGTTCCGCTGGCCAGGTGATCGCTCGCAGGCCTGGGTCAAACGCGTCGTCGGCTTGCCTGGCAACCGCATCCAGATGCGGCAGGGCCAGCTCTTCATCAACGACCGTCCCGCCGAGCTGAAGCCCGATGGCGTTGGCGCTGCCGAGGACGACAAGGGCGGCAGCGAGCCAGCCTACCGCTATGTCGAGACGTTGCCGAACGGCGTGTCGCACCTGATCTTCAAGATGCGCGACAACGGCCCGCTCGACAACACGCCGGAGGTGACGGTGCCAGCAGGCCATCTCTTCGTGCTCGGCGACAACCGTGACAATTCCGCCGACAGCCGCGTACCTTTGCGCTCCGGCGGCGTCGGCCTGTTGCCGATCGACAATCTGGTCGGCCGCGCGGACGCGGTGCTCGGCTCCTGGGATCTCGGCATCCGCGGCCAGCCGGTGTGGACCTGGCTCTCCGGCTTCAGGCTCGCACGGTTCTTCACCGCCGTGCATTGAGTAGAGTGTAGATCGGAGAGTGGGCAAAGTGCCCACCACTTCTATCGTAAGTGATGGTGGGCACGACGCGCGAAGGAGCGCGCGCCTTTGCCCACCTTACGATTCCTACGGTTTGCCATGAGCAAAGACGAATTCCTCGCTCTCGCTCTGCAAAACCCTGTCAACGCCGCGATCGTCGATGAGCTCGGCCGACTCGCGCTGCCGGATGCGTGGCTGGTCGCAGGCTGCCTGGTGCAATCGGTGTGGAACGCGCTCACGAGCCGCCCGATCGATCACGGTATCGCCGATTACGACGTGTTCCATTTCGATTCCGATACCTCCTGGGAGGCGGAGGATGCGGTGATCCGCACGCTGCATGCGCGGCTCGCGCATCTCGCCGCCAAGGTCGCGATTCGTAACCAGGCGCGCGTGCATCTGTGGTACCCCGACAAGCACGGTCTGCCCTATCCACCGCTGACATGCTCGACCGACGGCATCGACCGCTTCCTGACGCAGAACACGCAAATCGGAGGGAGACGCGCGGGCGACGGTTTCGATGTCTATGCGCCGCACGGGTTCGACGACGTCGCGAGGCTGATCGTACGGCCCAATCGGGCGCTGAGTTTTTCCGCCGCCAATTACGAGGCAAAATCCGCGCGATGGAAGGCGCTGTGGCCGGAGCTTACCGTGATTGCAGCGGGCGCGTAACCTTCTCGTGTCCCGGACAAGACAGGCCTATCTCACAACGCCCGACGTGAACCCAGCCTTCCGCCGCGGCGGCTTGATTTCCTTCTTCAGGAAACAGCGCGCCTCGCGCCCGGTGTAGCCGGGACGGGCATAGGTGAAGGCGCGGCATTTGTTGTCGGCGGTGCAGGCGGCCTTGCAGGTCTCCTCGCCCTCGCCGACCTTGAGCTCGAAATTGCGCAGGTCGCCGCCCGGGCGATCGATCGACGTTTCCACACCCTCGATGCGCGGCTCGATCACGCCGGCGCCGCGCACCCCGGAGATGCAGCAATTGCCCGGCACCCGCGTCGGCACCGTGTTCTTGAGCCAGCACACCGCCGAGCCGCCTTCGACGTCGGGATAGTTGAAGCTCCAGGAGCGGCAACGGCGGTCACGCTCGCACAGCAGCGCGCAATCCTCAGGGTCGCCTGAGGTGACCGGCGTGTTGAAATAGTCGCCGCCTGGGCGGTCGAACGCCGTCTGCGCCGGCGCCGGCGCGCTCGCAAACAGGAGCGAGAGCAGCGCGACGCAAGCCAGGACGCGGGCCATGACGACCCCAGGCAGGCGGCCCTTTCCCATCGGAACAGCTTTCGAGTTATTGACGATGCACAGGTTTTTCCAGCCGATCATTTGATCGCCGCAAACCTGTACGGGCGATGAACGGCTCAATTGCCTGCTATTAGCCTGGTCTAGAAAGCGTATTCCGCGTAGGCAGGTTCCACCGAGCCCTTCCAGGGACCATTAAACTTGTCCAGCATCTCCTCAGCCGGCGTCCGGCCGAACTCGATGATGCGATCGAGCGGCTCCAAATGCCTCGTCTCATCGCGGCCGAGTTGGTCGAGCCGGCCACGCCGGCGCAGGCCGGCGTGTGCCAGAACCAGGCACTCCTTGGCGACCTCGAAGAGATAGCGATCCCTGATCCGCGACTTGAAGCCGAAGCGCGGCACGTCGTCGCGCAAGGCCTGACGTTCAGGCGCGCTCCAGTGCTTCACGATTTCCCAAGCGGCGTCGAGCGAGACATCGTCGTAGAGCAGCCCGACCCAGAACGCCGGCAGCGCCGGCAACCGGCCCCACGGACCACCGTCGGAGCCGCGCATCTCGAGATAGCGCTTGAGCCGGACTTCCGGGAAGATCGTCGAGAGGTGATTGGCCCAGTCCGACAGCGTCGGTCGCTCGCCGGGGAGATTGTTGTTGCGGCCGTCGAAGAAGGCGCGGAACGAGGAGCCCGATACGTCGATGTACTGCTCGCCGCGCTTGACGAAATACATGGGCACGTCGAGCGCGTAGTCGACATAGCGCTCGAAGCCCATGCCGTCCTCGAACGCCCACGGCATCATGCCCGAACGCGCGTTGTCGGTGTCGCGCCAGATCTCGGAGCGGAAGGAGAGAAAGCCGTTCGGCTTGCCTTCGGTAAACGGCGAATTGGCGAACAGCGCGGTCGCGACCGGCTGGAGCGCGAGCGAGACGCGCAGCTTCTTGACCATGTCGGCTTCCGAGGAGAAGTCGAGATTGGTCTGCACGGTGCAAGTCCGGTACATCATGTCGAGGCCATATTGACCGACCTTCGGCATGTAATTGGTCATGATCTTGTAGCGGCCCTTGGGCATCACCGGGATGTCCGCGCGCGACCAGGACGGCGTCATGCCGAGCCCGAGAAAGCCGATGCCGAGCGGGGTTGCGATCTCGCGCACTTGCGCCAGATGCGCCATCAGCTCGCTCTGGGTCTGGTGCACGTTCTCGACCGGCGCGCCGGAGAGCTCGAACTGTCCGCCGGGCTCGAGCGAGATGGCACCGCCGCCAGTGACGTCGTAGAGGCCGATGATATTGCCCTGTTCCATGATCGGCTCCCAGCCGAGCAGGAGCTTCATGCCCTCGAGCAGCGCGCCGATGCCCCGCGCCCCCTCATAAGGCACCGGTCGGTGGCCTTCGAGCGTGAACGGCGTCTTCTCGTGCTCGGTCCCCATGCGGAATTCGGACGGATCCTTGCAGCCGGCCTCGAACCACGCAACGAGCTCGTCGCGCGATTGCAGTGGCGTCATGTCGATCTGGTCTCGCGCCATATCAAACTCTAATCAAAAAGCGCTTCGACCGAACGCGCGGGTGACGGGGAGCGTCCGCGAACCCGCCGGGCGCGCGGACGTGCTGGTTTGCCGCGCGATCATCGCGACGGTGTGCTTTCGTTGGCGTTGGCGACGGGCGGCAGTTTCATCTCGCCGCACGAGCAGCCCAGGCGATCGAGCAGACCGCTGAGCTTGACGGCGTCGGCATCCGATAGTTTCGAACCGACATATTTCTCGATTGCGGCCGAATAGGCGCCCCACATCCGCTTCTGCAACTCGCGGCCGGCTTCCGTGATCTCGACGAACTGGCCGCGCTTGTCGATCTTGCATTCGCGCCGCAAGGCGAGACCTTCGTCGACCAGGCGGTCGATCAGCCGCGAGGTCGAGTATTGCGGGATCAACATCTGACGTTCAAGCTCCACCGGCCGCAACTCGCCAGAGGGGGCGCGGGACAGTTCGAGCAGCGCGTCATACCAGGCGAGCGGCGGGAACCCGGCCTTTTTCAGATCCTGCTCGACGCAATCGAGCACGCGGCTCTGCACCCGCATCAGGCGGATCCAGGCCGAAGTTGCCTCGGTTGATGGTTTGCGCTTCATGGTCCCGCTCAAGCTCGTCGCCCGCTCTTTACCTCATTCGATGCACCTGCATCAATCTTGACTATTTCATGCAAGCGCATGTAGTCGTTCTTTCGCTCGAACCAAGCATCATGAGGAGGAAATTCCATGAAACTGTATTATTCGCCCGGCGCCTGCTCCCTGTCCCCCCACATCGCGCTCCTGGAAGCCGGCCTGCCCTATGAGCTGGTCAAGGTCGATATCCGGGCCAAGAAGCTCGAAAATGGTGAGGATTATCTGAAGCTGAACCCCAAGGGCCAGGTGCCTGCGCTAGGCCTGGACAGCGGTGAGATCGTGACCGAAGGCCCGGTGATTGTCCAGATGATCGCCGATCAGGCATCAAGCAAGGCGCTGGTCCCCGCCCGCGACAGTTCCGAGCGCTACAAGCTGCTCGAATGGCTCAACTTCCTCACCTCGGAGGTGCACAAGAGCTTTGGCCCCCTGTTCGCCCCGGCGCTGAACGAGGAGGCCAAGGCCTTCTTCAAGGACCGCGTCATGGGCAAGCTGAAATATATCGACAGCCAGCTTGCCGGCCGCGACTACCTCATGGGCAGGCAGTTCACGGTCGCCGACGGCTACCTGTTCACGATGCTGACCTGGGCCGACCGCATGAAGTTCGACCTCTCGGCGATGCCTAACCTGACCGCCTATAAGGCCCGCGTCGCGGCGCGCCCGCAGGTGCAGGAGGCACTGAGGAAGGAAGGATTGGTCCAGGCGAAGTGATTGTTCGTCATTCCGGGGCGCCGCGACGCGGCGACCCCGGAATCTCGCAGTTGTTGCATGACCGCGCGACGCCAATCGAGATTCCGGATCAGTCCGCGTTGCGGACTGCCCGGACTGACGACTTTGTATCAGGCCGCCGCCTTCTTCGGCGCGAAGCGGCCGTAGAAGGTCTCGCCGTTTGCGGCCATCTCCTCGAGCAATTTCGGCGGCGTGAAGCGTGAGCCGTATTTGGCCTCCAGCTTGTGGCAGAGTTCGACGAACTTCTTCGTACCCATGAAATCGATGTAGGACAGCGTACCGCCGGTGAACGGCGCGAAGCCGAAGCCGAGGATCGAGCCGACATCGGCCTCGCGCGGATCGGTGATGACGTGATCTTCCACCGTGCGCGCGGCTTCCACTGCCTGCACCACCAGGAAGCGCTGCTTCAGCTCTTCGGCGTCGAGCGTGTCAGGGTCAAGCTGCTTCGGCTGCAAGGCCGAGAGACCCGGCCACAGGCTCTTCTGGCCTTTGCCCTTCTCGGGATAGTCGTAGAAGCCCTTGCTGTTCTTGCGGCCAAGCCGGCCCTGCTTCTCGACCATCTCGACCATCAGCTTCTTCTGCTCGGGATTGATGGCGTTGGGGCCGAGATCGGCTTCCGTCGCCTTCATGATCTTGAGACCGAGGTCGAGCGCGACTTCATCCGACAGCGAGAGCGGGCCGACCGGCATGCCGGCCATCTTGGCGCAGTTCTCGATCATCGCCGGCGGCACGCCTTCCAGGAACATCTCGTTGCCCTCGGCGACGTAGCGGCCGACGCAGCGGTTGGCGAAGAAGCCGCGGCTGTCGTTGACGACGATCGGCGTCTTGCCGATTTGCCGGACGTAATCCAGCGCGGTGGCAAGCGCGACATCGCCGGTGTTCTTGCCCAGGATGATCTCGACCAGCATCATCTTCTCGACCGGGGAGAAGAAGTGGATGCCGACGAACTTGCCCTGGTCGTTGAAGCTCTCGGCCAGCGAGGTGATCGGCAGCGTCGAGGTGTTGGACGCGAAGATCACGTCAGACTTCAGGTACTCCTGCGCCCTGGCAAAGGTCTCCGCCTTGACCTTGCGGTCCTCGAACACAGCCTCGATGACGAGGTCGACGTCCTTCAGCGCGGCGTAGTCCGCCGTCGCGGTGATGCGGGCGAGCAGCGCCTCGGCATCGCCAGGCTTCGCGCGGCCCTTCTTGATCTGCTCCTCGATCACCTTCTGCGCATGCGCCTTGCCCTTGTCGGCGCTCTCCTGGTCGCGATCGATCAGGACGACATCGAGACCGGCACGAGCCGAGACGTAGCCGACGCTCGCGCCCATGAAGCCGGCGCCGATCACGGCAATCTTCTTCACCTTGGTCGGCGGCACGTGCTTCGGACGGCGCGCGCCCTTATTGAGCTCCTGCATCGACAGGAACAGGCTGCGGATCATCGCGGCCGCCTCCTTCGAGCGCAGCACCGAGGTGAAATAGCGCGATTCGACGCGCAAGGCGGCGTCGATCGGCAGCTGCAGGCCCTCATAGACGCAGCTCATGATCGCGCGCGCGGCCGGATAATTGTCGTAGGTCTCGCGGCGATAGATTGCGTTGCCGGCCGGGAACATCATCATGCCGGCCTTTGAGAACACCGGGCCGCCGGGCAGCTTGAAACCTTTCTCGTCCCAGGGTGCGACCGCCTTGCCACCGCCCTTGATCCAGTCCTTGGCCGCCTTGATGAGGTCGGCAGCGGGAACCATGGCATGGATCAGGTTCAGCGCCTTCGCCTTCTCGATCGTGACAGGATCACCCTTGAGCAGGATCGTCATCGCGTCCTGCGGCGGCACCAGACGCGGTACGCGCTGCGTGCCGCCAGCGCCGGGGAACAGGCCGACCTTGACCTCGGGAAGACCGAGACGAGTCTTGGGATTGTCGGCGGCAACGCGATAGTGGCAGCACAGCGTGATCTCGAAACCGCCACCGAGCGCGAGGCCGTTGATCGCCGCCGCCCACGGCTTGCCGGAGGTCTCGATCGAACGCAGGACCTGCGAGAAGCGCCGGCTCTGCTCGAACAGCATCTGGTTCGCCGCGGTCTCGCCCTGCTCCTTCAAGACCTTCGCATAGGCCTGGTTCATGCCTTCGAGCATCGAGAGATCTGCGCCGGCGCAAAACGCTTCTTTCGCTGAGGTGATGACGACGCCCTTCACCGCGGCATCAGCCGTGGTCGCCTTGACGATCGCGTCGAGCTCATTGGTCGAGGTCTCGTCGAGCACGTTCATCGAACGGGCCGGGATGTCCCAGGTGACGAGCACGATGCCGTCTGCGTCGGTCTCAACCTTGAAGTTCTTGTACGACATATTGGTTGCTCCTCGGTGCCGGCTGCCGATCTCAGGCGCTGGCGGTTGACTTGAGATCTCGTAGGGTGGGCCAAGGCGCTCTTGCGCCGGGCCCACCATCATTTTCGAAGACCGCAGTCGTGGGCACGCTTCGCTTTGCCCACCCTACAGCAGCGCGTTACACGCGCTCGATGACGGTTGCGGTGCCCATGCCGCCGCCGATGCACAGCGTCACCAGCGCAGTGGACTTGTTGGTGCGCTCGAGCTCGTCGAGCACGGTGCCGAGGATCATCGCACCGGTGGCGCCAAGCGGATGGCCGAGCGCGATCGCACCGCCATTGACGTTGATCTTGGCACTGTCGATGTCGAAGGCCTGGATGTAGCGCAGCACGACGGAGGCGAAGGCCTCGTTCAGCTCGAACAGGTCGATGTCGGACTTCCTCATGCCGGAGCGCGCGAACAGTTTCTCGGTAACGTCGACCGGACCGGTCAGCATCATCGCCGGCTCGGAGCCGATATTGGTGAAGGCACGGATCTTGGCACGCGGCTTCAGGCCGTATTTCGCGCCTGCCTCCTTGCTGCCGAGCAGCACGGCGCCGGCGCCATCGACGATGCCCGAGGAGTTGCCGGCGTGATGCACGTAGTTGATGCGCTCGATCTCCGGATGCGACTGCACCGCGACGCCGTCGAAGCCGCCCATCTGCGCCACCATCGTGAACGACGGCTGCAACTGGGCCAGCGACTGCATCGTCGTCGAGGGCCGCATGTGCTCGTCCTTGGCGAGGATGGTGAGGCCATTGATGTCCTTCACCGGCACCACCGACTTATCGAAGCGGCCCTCGTCCCACGCCTTGGCCGCGCGCTGCTGGCTTTGCACCGCGTAGGCATCGACGTCGTCGCGCGAGAAACCATATTTGGTGGCGATCAAATCGGCCGAGACCCCCTGCGGCATGAAATAGGCCGGCACCGCGATTGAGGGATCCATCGGCCAGGCGCCACCGGAGGCGCCGATGCCAACGCGGCTCATGGATTCAGCGCCGCCGCCGATCACCAGCTCATGCTGGCCGCTCATCACCTGGGCGGCGGCGAAGTTCACGGCGTCGAGACCTGAGGCACAGAAGCGGCTGATCTGCACGCCGGGCACGGCTTGGCCGAGACCAGCCTTCAGCGCTGCGAAGCGCGCGATGTCGCTGCCCGCTTCGCCTACGGGATCGACCACGCCGAGCACGACGTCATCGACCGAGTCCTCGGGCAGGTTGTTGCGGTCCTTCAGCGCCTTCAGTGGCACGGTCGCGAGCGCCAGCGCCGTGACTTCGTGCAGCGCGCCGTCCGCCTTGCCGCGGCCGCGCGGGGTGCGAACGTGGTCGTAGATGAATGCCTCAGGCATGACGCCCTCCTGATGTGATGTTCAACGATTGGGAGCAGGCGGCGGAAGCAGGTCAGAACGCTTCCGCCGGCAGTTCCATGATGGTGGCGCAGCCGGCCTGGATGCGCGCGAGATTGGCCGCGGTCTCCGGCAACATCCGCTCCATGAAGAAGCGGCCGGTGACGAGCTTGGTTGAGAGATAGGGCGTGGCCCCGCTCTCGGCAATCTTCCCTAGCGTCACCTTCGCCATCTTCGCCCACATGTAGCCGAGCGCGACGAAGCCGAAGAGATGCAGGTAATCGGTTGCGGCGGCGCCGGCATTGTCCGGCTTCGCCATCGCGTTCTGCATCAGCCAGGTGGTGGCCTGCTGGAGATGGCCGAGTGAGGTCGAGAGCGGGGCGATGAACGGTTTTAGCGCCTCGTCGCCGCCGTTCTCTTTCGCGAAAGCCATGACCTCGCCGAAGAAGGCCATAATGGCGCGGCCGCCATCCCGCGGCAGCTTGCGGCCGACGAGGTCGAGCGCCTGGATGCCGTTGGCGCCTTCATAAATCATCGCGATGCGGGCATCGCGCACGAACTGCTCCATGCCCTGCTCGGCGATGTAGCCGTGGCCGCCATACATCTGCTGCGCCTGCACCGCATTGGCAAAGCCGTAATCGGTAAGGAAGCCCTTCAGCACCGGCGTCATCAGGCCCATGTGGTCGTCGGCGGCCTGGCGATCCCTGGGATCCTCCGAGCGATGCGCGACGTCGCTCTTCAGCGCGGTCCAGATCACGAAGGCGCGCGCGGCTTCGTTGAAGGCGCGGATCGAGAGCAGCGTGCGGCGCACGTCGGGATGAACGATGATCGGATCGGCCGGCTTGTCCGGCGCCTTGGCGCCTGTCAGCGCGCGGCCCTGGATGCGCTCGCGGGCATAAGCAACCGCGTTTTGATAGGCGACCTCGGATTGCGCGAGGCCCTGCACGGCGACGCCGAGGCGAGCCTCGTTCATCATCACGAACATGCCCTGCATGCCCTTGTTCTCTTCGCCGATGAGCCAGCCGGTGGCGTTGTCGTAGTTCATCACGCAGGTGGAATTGCCGTGGATGCCCATCTTGTGCTCGATCGAGCCGCAGACGACGCCATTGCGCTGCCCGACCGAACCATCGGCGTTCACCAGGAATTTCGGCACCACGAACAGCGATACGCCCTTGATGCCGGCGGGCGCGCCCTCGATGCGGGCGAGCACGAGGTGGATGATGTTGGAGGCGAGGTCATGCTCGCCGGCCGAGATGAAAATCTTGGTGCCTGATATCTTGAAGCTGCCGTCGGCCTGGCGCACCGCCTTGGTGCGGAGCATGCCGAGATCGGTGCCGCAATGCGGCTCGGTCAGGTTCATGGTGCCGGTCCATTCGCCGGCGACCATCTTCGGCACGTAGGTCTGCTTCTGCTCGGGCGTGCCGTGCACCAGCAATGCCGCGGTCGCGCCCATGGTGAGGCCGCCATACATCGAGAACGCCATGTTGGCGGAGATCTGGAATTCATTGACCGCCTGGGAGAGCGTCACCGGCAACCCCTGCCCGCCATATTCGGTCGGCGCCGACAGACCAAGCCAGCCGCCCTCGGCGACCTGCTTGAACGCCTCCTTGAACCCCTTCGGCGTGGTGACGCTGCCGTCATCGGCACGCTTGCAGCCTTCGAGATCGCCGATACGGTTGAGCGGCTGGAGCACCTCTTCAGCGAGCTTGGCGGCCTCGCCGAGGATCGCCTCGCGCACGTCGCTCGACGCATCCGAGAAGCCCGGCAGATTGTCGTAGCGATCGATCTGGAAGACGTCGTTGAGCAGGAAGTTCACATCGTCGACGGGGGCTTTATAGATCGGCATGGCGTTCTCCCGGCACGGGCCTCGAATTGGTTGGGCCTTGAGGTGGTGGATTTCTCGTGAAGTCCCTGCGGCGCAGTGGCGAGCTTAGCGGCTTCCGCAACGTCAGGGCAGTGTCATGATTGGGCGGCCAACTGCTCCGCCATCAGGCGGTGCAGCATGTTGATCGCCTTGAGCGGACGCACCATCACCTTGAAATGGGTAATGCGTCCGTCGCTGTCGAAACTGATGATGTCGACACCGTTGATCTCGATACCGTCGATGACGTTCTTGAATTCGAGCACGGCTCCAGTGTCGCTGCGCCATTCACCGACATAGGTGAAGCCCGGGCCGCCGAGCACCTTCTCGGCGCTGGAGAGGTATTTGAAGGTGATGTCGCGCCCGCGCTGCGGCGAATGCACGACGGGGCTTTCGAACACGGCATCCGGGTGCAGAAGGTCCCAGAGCGCGGCGCGGTCGTGAGACTTCATGTAGGCGTACCAGGAATCGAGACCGGTCATTCTCAGGTGCCTCCCTAAGGGCAAGGGCAAAAAGTGCGAAAACAACCCCATGCACAGTAGCGAGGAGGTTGATTCCGCTGGATTTTCCGTCGGGGTCTTTGGCCCCGTGCGCAAGCTGCCTCATATGCACATTGACGCATATGCGCCGATGCGCATAAAGTCAAGTAAGTCGGTCAAATTCGCGAAGGGAGGCCGGTCATGGCATTGGGCGACGCAATCCTCGCTTGCCTGACGGAACGTCCGATGACGGGCTACGAGCTCGCCAAGACGTTCGATTCATCGATCGGCTTCTTCTGGAAGGCCGACCACCAGCAGATCTACCGCGAACTTTCCAAGCTGCGCGACCGCGGCTACATCCAAGGCCGCGAGGTCGTGCAGTCAGGCAAGCCCAATAAGCTGATCTATACCCTTACTCCCGAGGGCCGAACAGCACTGCGGCACTGGGCCGCGCGGCCCAGCACGCCGCCCTCGATCAAGGACGACCTCCTGGTGCGGCTGCATGCGCTCGACAGCATCGACATCGAGCCCATGCGCACTGATCTGATGGCCCGCCTGGAGCATCACCGCGACCGCCACGCCAATTACGAGCGCATCCTGAAGAAGCGTTTTCCGGAGGGAACGGCGGAAGGCCGGCTCGACCTCGGCAATCTGCTCCTGCTTCAGCTCGGCGCCCGGCACGAGCGGATGGTGGCCGACTTCTGCGAGGAGGCGCTTGAGGCGCTCTCGGCGATGAGCGGCAAGACCAGTGTGGTGCCACTGGAGGAGGGGAAGCGGGAGAAGGGCTGAGACGCATAGGCAGTGCCGGTCACCTCTCCCGCTTGCGGGAGAGGTCGGCGCGTAGCGCCGGGTGAGGGCTTTCTCTTCTTGGGGAGTCTTCGTTGTTGAAGCACCCTCTCCCCAGCCCTCCCCCGCAAGCGGGCAGGGCTATCGCATATGGCGAAGCATACTGAGGAGGAAGGCATCATCCCAGCCCGCGCGCTTGATTTTGCGTCGAATCGAGGCGGTGTCGGGATGAGA
>NZ_JADPKL010000005.1:0-116695 GCF_023073935.1 Bradyrhizobium sp. 147
CTCCGCATCCGACCCCCTCCATGCTCTGGGAGTCGTCTTCAGAATCTCTCTTGCTCTCCAATGCAATAGGCCAGAGAAATCCATATGCGATTCCCCTGCCCGCAGGCGGGGGAGGGAGCGCATCTCCATTATGGCGACGATCGCGGATATCACCACGCTCTCGTCATGCCCATTCACCACGCGCGAAATTCCCGGTCCCGCACGCCGGCGAATTCCGCTATGGAGGGGCGCGGCAATCGTTTCCGACCTTCCCTCGAGCATTCCGCGGCAATCGATCCGTCCCGCCCGGCGCGTGGTTCAATGCAGCTCTACCTTCCGATCGCCGATCTTCCGGTCAACGTCTTCCTGGTGCTCGCGATGGGCGCCGCGGTCGGCTTCGTGTCCGGCATGTTCGGGATCGGCGGCGGCTTCCTGATGACGCCGCTGCTGATCTTCATCGGCATCACGCCGGCGGTCGCGGTCGCCTCCGTCGCGAGCCACATCGCGGCCTCCTCCTTTTCCGGCGCACTGTCCTATTGGCGGCGGCGCGCGATTGATCCGGCACTTGCGAGCGTCCTGCTCTGCGGCGGCGTGACCGGCACGGCGCTCGGCGTGTGGACCTTCACCCAGCTCCGTGCGCTCGGCCAGCTCGACTTGATGATCGCGCTCTCTTACGTCGTGCTGCTCAGCACCGTCGGCAGCCTGATGTTCTCCGAGGGCCTGCGCGCCCTGATGCGGACCCGACGCGGCGCGGTGCCGCCACGCCGGACGCACAACTGGATCCACGGCCTGCCGCTGAAGATGCGGTTCAAGCGCTCGAAGATCTACCTCTCGGTGATTCCCGTCGTGGTCGTCGGCATCATGATCGGCTTCATCGGCGCCATCATGGGCATCGGCGGCGGCTTCATCCTGGTGCCGATCATGATCTATCTGTTGCGGGTGCCGACCTCGACCGTGATCGGCACCTCGATGGTCCTCACGCTGGTCACGATGCTGTTCGCGACCATGCTGCACGCGGTGACCAATCACCTCGTCGACGCCGTGCTGGCGCTGATCCTGATGGTCGGCGGCGTCACCGGCGCGCAGTTCGGCGCCCGCGCCGGCCAGAAGATCCGCGGCGAGCAGCTGCGGCTGCTGCTCGGCCTTTTGATCCTCTCGGTCGGCATCCGCTTCGCGATCGAGCTGGTGATCCAACCTGCGGACCTCTTCACCATCCGTGAGCTGGGAGTGAGCGGATGACGCGCGCGATTGTCGCACTGCTTCTCGTCCTGCTGCTCGTCGGCGGCGCGCGCGCCGAGCGGCTGATCGTGTCGGTCTCCAACCACCGCGTCACCGTGACGCCGAATTATTCAGGCGAGGAGCTGGTGCTGTTCGGCTCGGTCGAAAAGGATGCGACGACCGCGGCCGATCGCACGAGTTACGATCTCGTCGTCACCGTGCTGGGCCCGCGCGCCGACATGGTGACGCGGCGCAAGGAGCGCACCTTCGGCATCTGGATCAACACCGACTACCGGCAATTCCTGGAGGTGCCGAGCTATCTGGCGCTGTTCGCCAACCGCCCCTTCGATGTGATCACCTCGCCCGAAATCGCGCGGCGGCAGCAGATCGGGCTCAACAACGTGCTGCTGACCCAGCGGGTCAGCGGCGACTATGCCGACGTGGTGCCGAACGATGCGTTCCGCTCCGCCTTCATCCGCCTGCGCACCCAGGACGGGCTCTATCGCGAGGATGCGAGCGCGGTGACATTCCTGACGCCGACGCTGTTCCGCACCGGCATTCCGCTGCCGGCGGAGGTACCGATCGGCACCTATGAGGTGGAGATCAAGCTGTTTGCGAACGGTGCGTTCATTGGCAAAACCGAGACCGCGTTCGAGATCGTCAAGGTCGGCTTCGAGCAGTTCGTCGCCACCAGCGCGCGACAACATGGGCTTCTCTATGGCCTCGCCACCGCAGCGATGGCGCTGATGACGGGCTGGATGGCGTCGATCGTGTTTCGGAAGGATTGAGGGGCAGTTGGGCGCGCCGCTCTCGCCGCTCGTCATCGCCCGGCTTGACCGGCGATCCAGTATTCCAGAGACCGGCGTTAGGTGTCTCGCTCTCACGACAACTGCTGCGGCGTACTGGATGCCCCGCCGGAGCCTGTCATCGGGCTCGCCGGAGGCGAGACCCGGTGGCGGGGCATGACAGTTTGAGACTACGGCGCCTCGATCACCGTCGGCACGCCTGGCTCCAGCAGGCGCAAGCGCGTCCCGAAGCCGAGCACGTCGAAGGTCTTGCGCAGATCCTCGCTGCCCTGGCGGAAATGCGCCCAGCCTTCGGTGTGCAGCGGCACGATCGTTGCCTCGGGAAAGGCACGCGCGGTCTCGATGGTGTCGTTGGTGTCCATGGTGAGATGGAACGGTCCGCGCGTTTGCGCCGCGCCTGCGAAGGGCAGCACCACACCGCATTTGAAGCGGCGCGCGACTTCGGCGACGCCGTCGAACCAGGTGGTGTCGCCGCTGATATAGACCGGACGTGTGTCCTTCCGGCTCGACGACACCACGAATCCGATGACGTCGCCGGACAGGGGCTCGATGCCGGCCGGGCCATGGCGCGCGGGCGTTGCGGTGATGGTCAGCGCATTGCCGTCGCCGTCCCTGAGATGCGCGGCGCTCCAGGGCGCAAGGCCCTCGACATGGCCGCCGAGGCGCTTTGCGCCGGCTTCGGTCGTCAGCACGCGCTTGACCTTGAAGAGATATTCACGGCCGGAATTGTCGAGATTGTCGGAGTGTTGGTCGTGGCTGAGCAACACGGCGTCGATCGGACCGATTGCGTCAGGCCTGACGGCAGGTCCGATCGTCTTCTCCAGCTTCACATGCGGCAGTTGATAGGCACCGGGCGCATCGAAGGTGGGATCGGTGAGCAGGCGAAAGCCGTCGATCTCGATCAGCGCTGTGGGGCCGCCGATCAGGGTGATGGAAACGGGCATGATGAACTCCTGTTTACGAGACGGGCTTTGCAGGACGCGTCACCAGATAGATGCCGAGCGCGACTGGAATGATCCCGAGCAAATCGCGGGCCTCGACATGCTCGCCGAGCACGAGGAACGCGAACAGCATGCCCAGTGGCGGCATCAGGAAATGATAGGCGCTGGCGGCGGTGGCGCCACACACTTTCAGGAGATGAAACCAGAGCAGGTAGGCGAGGATCGAGCCGCCGAGCACGAGGAAGGCAAAGGCCCCGATCAGGCTCGGGGTGACCACGATCGCGTGAACGTCGGCGAAGGTGAGCGCGACCGGCGCCAGCACGATGCCGGCGGCGAGATTCTGGATGCCGTTGCCGATCCACAACGAGCCCTTCGGCGCCAGCAGCTTGAACAGAATGGTGCCGGCGACGATCGAGGCCAGTGAGGCCAGCGTGAACAGGATGCCGTGCAGGCTGTCGGTGCCGACCGACAAACGATGCCAGACGATGAAGGTGACGCCGATGATGCCGAGCAGCAGGCCCGCCGCCTTGCGCCAGGTCATGCCTTCGTCGAGCAGCAGCGCGGCGAGCGCAGCCGTGAACACCGGATTGGCCGAGACGATCAGCCCGCCGAGGCCGGCGGAGACCGATTGCAGGCCGGTATAGCCGAGGCCGAGATAGAGCGCGTTGTTGGCGATGCCGAGCACGGCGAAGATCGCGGCGTCGCGCCAGGACAGCGACCAGCCGTCGCCGCGGATCCAGGTCGCGCCCAGGATCAGAACGCCGGCGAGCGAGAAGCGCGCGGCGAGCAGGATCAGCGGCGGGCAATAGGTGACGCCGATCTTGCCGGCGACGAAGGCGTAGCTCCAGAGCAGGCAGAACAGGCCGATATAGAGCGGCAGCGGATTGAAACGGCTGCGGGGGACGGCGATCGATGGGGCGAGCGACATGACATTCTCCTGAGCCCTCGATCTAAGAACGCAGCTTGCCATTTGGAAATTAAATGATTAACTTCAATTCAGTGGATTTTCGAATGGAGGCCGGCATGCTCGATCTCGAGCTGCTGCGCAGCTTCGTCTCGGTGGTCGAGGCCGGCGGCTTCACCCGCGCCGGCGAGCGCGTTCACCGCACGCAGTCGACCGTGAGCCAGCAGATCAAGCGGCTGGAGGAGGACGTCGGCCAGGTGCTGCTGCACCGCGACGGCAAAGATGTCCGCCCCACGGAGGCCGGCGAGCGGCTGCTGTCCTACGCGCGGCGGCTGCTCTCGCTGGCCGAGGAGGCGCGCGACGTGCTGCGCCAGCCCGAGGGCGAAGGCGCGATCCGGCTCGGCATTCCCGAGGATTTCGCGGCGTACCGACTGGCGAAACTGCTGGGTGCGTTCTCACGCTCGCATCCGCGCCTGCGGCTCGACGTGCGCGCCGACCAGAGCAAGCATCTGGCCCGCGATCTCGAACGCGGCGAACTCGATCTTGCGCTGTACAAGCGCGAGGCCGGCGCCAAGGACGCCATCGCGGTGTGGCCCGAGCGGGTGCACTGGGTCACCAGCAAGAGCCATCCGGTCGACGTCAACGTGCCCTCGGTGCCGCTGATCGGGTTTCCGCTCGGCTGCATCTATCGCGCCGGCGCCATCCACGCGCTGGAAAGCGCGGGCCGCGCCTGGCACACCGCCTACACGTCATCCAGTCTCGCCGGCATCCAGGCCGCGGTCGCCGCCGGCATGGGGCTGAGCATCCTGTCGGAGATGGCCATCCAGTCCGACCACCGCGTGCTGACCGCCAAGGACGGCTTTGCGCCGATCAACCGCACGGAGGTGGCATTGATGGCCGCGCCCGGCGCCAGCCCCGCGACGCTGCGGCTGGCCGATCGGCTCGCCGAGTTCTGCGATGATGTGCAGGCGAAGGCGGCCTAATAACACCGCGACGCGGCGATCGCGTGGACGCGGCGGTCGCCGAGCAGATGGGCGACAAAGCCGTTGGTCGGAAAGACCTTTGCGAAGGCGGCATCGCGAATGCTGAGGCCGCCGGTATAGGCGCCGAAGGCCGGCATCACGGCGCGCATCCCGTCGCTGGCAAAGCAGCGGCGCTCCATCGAGCGGCCGCGGGTGGAGACGCGGGCCTTCGGATGCAGATGGCCGGCAATCTCGCCGCTTGCGCCGGTCGGCTCGTGGCGGAAGGCGATCGGGCCAATCGCGACTTCGTCGGCGACGGTGCCGCCGAGATCACGCGGCAGCATGGGATCGTGATTGCCCGAGATCCAGATCCAGTCGCGGCCGGTCTGGAGTGCGGCGACAGCTTCGCGATCTTCCGGCGACAAACGCTCATGCGCGGTGCGGTCGTGAAAACTGTCGCCGAGCGCGATGACAATGCGTGGATCATGGCGGGACATGACAGCAGCAAGGCGGCTGAGCGTCGCCAGCGTGTCGTAGGGCGGCAGCAGCACGCCGCGGGTGGCGAAGCTGGAGCCTTTTTCCAGATGCAGGTCGGAGACGACGAGCAGGCGCTGCTCCTCCCAGAACAATGCACCGGCGAGGTCGGCCGCGAACGTCACACCGCTGATGGTAACCTTCGAAACGCGCATGTCCTCGACATCTCCTGAAACCTGCGCGCCTGCCGTCACGTCCGAACCTGCTCTTATCCCATCGCCTCTTTGACCAGCTCGTCGGCGGCTTCGGCCAACAGCTCGTCGCCAGCTTCGCCATAAACTGACTCGCGGCCGATTTCCAGCATCACGGGGACGGCGAGCGGAGAAACGCGGTCGAGTTCCCGAAGCGTGATCCGGCCCTGAATACGCATCAGCATGTCGCTGAGACGGCGCAGGTCGAGCAGGCCGGTGGCGGCATCGGCGCGGGCGGCGCGCAAGAGCACGTGATCGGCCTGGTGCTTGCGCAGCACGTCGTAGACCAGATCGGTGGAGAACAGCACCTGGCGGCGGCTTTTCTCTTCGCCGGTATGGCGTCGCGCGATCAGGCCGGAGATGATCGCGCAATTGCGGAAGGTGCGCTTCATGAGCGCCGATTCGGCCAGCCAGGCTTCGAGATCGTCGCCGAGCATGTCGGGGTCGAACAGGGCATCGAGATCGATCCGGCCGTCCCGGATCATGAACGACATGTCGCCAAGCGCCCAGACCGCGATCGCATATTCGTTGGCAACGAAGCCGAGCGGCCGGGCGCGGGCGCGTTCGAGACGACGCGTCAGCAGCATGCCGAGGGTCTGGTGCGCGAGACGGCCCTCGAACGGATAACAGACGAGATAATGCTTGTTGGCGCGTGGAAAGCTCTCGACCAGGAGCTCGCGCACCGCGGGCACGCGGGAGACATCCTTTTGCAGCGACAGCCAATCGCGCACCTGCTCGGGCAAGCCAGCCCATGCGCGCCCGTCATCGAGCAGCCGGCGCACGCGCTCGGCGAGATAGGTCGAGAGCGGGAATTTGCCGCCCATATAGGACGGCACCTTCGGATCCTTGTCATGCGCGCGCGAGACATAAACCTGGTCCTCGACCAGGGTCTCGTAGCGCACCACCTCGCCGCTGAACACGAAGGTGTCGCCGGGGCTCAAGCCCTCGATGAAGGCTTCCTCAATCTCGCCAAGCAGCCTGCCGCCGCGCGCGATCACCCCTGTCGAGCCGCCTGCTGTTCCTTGACCGCCGCGCGAGCGCACCAGCCGCACCTTCAGCATGTCGTCCTCGACGATAGTGCCGACATTCATGCGGTAGCTCTGCCGCACTTTTGGGTTGGCGACGCGCCAGCGCCCTTCCTTGTCCTGCTTGATACGGGCGAAGCGCTCATAGGTCTTCAGCGCATAGCCGCCGGAAGCGACGAAATCGACCACGTCGTCGAAATCCTGCCGCGACAGGTTTGCGTAGGGCGCGGCGGTGCGAACCTCGCCGTAGAGCTCGTCGCTGAAGAACGGTTCGGCGCAGGCGCAGCCGAGCACGTGCTGGGCGAGCACATCGAGCGCGCCAGTGCGCAGCGGCGGCGTGTCCTGCGCATTCTCCGCAATGGCATCGATCGCGACGCGGCACTCCAGCACCTCGAAGCGGTTGGCGGGCACCAGCACCGCGCGCGAGGCTTCGTCGAGGCGGTGGTTGGCGCGGCCGATGCGCTGCATCAGGCGCGAGGATCCCTTGGGAGCGCCGATATTAACGACGAGATCGACGTCGCCCCAGTCGACGCCGAGGTCGAGCGAGGAGGTGCAGACCACGCCACGCAGCCTGCCCGTCGACATCGCGTCCTCGACCTTGCGGCGCTGGGCGACGTCCAGCGAGCCGTGATGCAGGGCGATGGCGAGGCCGTCATCGTTCATGCTCCAGAGATTCTGGAACAGCATCTCGGCCTGGCTGCGGGTGTTGACGAAAACCAGCGTGGTCTTGTTCGCCTTGATCAGCTCGTAGATCTCAGGGAGCGCGTGCCGCGCGCTGTGACCGGCCCAGGGCAATCGCTCGCGCGTATCCAGCATCTCGACCAAAGGCGGCGCGGCGCCACCGGCGACGACGATGTCGGCGGCAGCTTCCCTGCCTTCGGGCTGCGGCACCAGGAAGCGCGCGAGCTGCTCCGGTTCGGCGACAGTCGCCGACAGGCCGATCGCACGCAGCTGCGGCGCCAGCCGCCATAGCCGCGCCAGCCCGAGTGAGAGCAAATCGCCACGCTTCGACGTCACCAGCGCATGCAGCTCGTCGAGCACGATGCGCTTCAAGGAGGAGAACAGGAATGGCGCGTCGTCGGAGGACAGCAACAGCGCAAGCTGCTCGGGCGTGGTCAGCAGAACGTCAGGCGGGTAGCGCCGCTGCCGCTGCCGGCGCGACACCGGCGTGTCGCCGGTGCGGGTCTCGACTTTGATCGGCAGCGCCATCTCGGCGATCGGCCGCTCCAGATTGCGCGCGATGTCGACGGCGAGCGCTTTCAGCGGCGAGATGTAGAGCGTGTGGAGACCGCCGCTGCGCTGCAGGCTGCGTCCGGTGGAGACGAGGCTCTTCTTCGCGCTAGCCTCCCGCCGAGCTGCATCAGAAGACAACTCCACCAGCGTCGGCAGAAATCCCGCCAGCGTCTTGCCGGCACCGGTCGGCGCGATCAGCAGCGCCGAGCGGTCCTCGCGTGCCTTCTCCAAGAGCGCCAATTGATGGGCGCGCGGCGACCAGCCGCGGGCTGCGAACCACGCGTTGAAGCGGTCCGGCAGCAGCGCAGGCGGCTCGGCCGGGGATTTGAGGATGCGGGGCGGCACGGCATAAGAGGTAAGCCGTGCGCGCGGGTTCGTCGAGGGGTGCAGTGCTGCCAATGGCGGGACACCGCTGTCCCCTCTCCCCTTGTGGGCTACCAGATTCACACATCTCGAAAATGGAATCATCTTCAATGAGTTAGCAAAAGCCAGGTTTTGGACGCTCACGCGCTGCAGAATCGAGACAAGTGACTCGGATGACTCACTTTTTGGGCTTAATCGGCGAATGGCTCCGACAGAGATGTGTGAATACGGTAGCCCCTTGTGGGAGAGGGTGGATCGCCGCGCTAGCGGCGAGACGGGTGAGGGGTTTCTCTCAGCACGTCATTCTCTCTCGAGAACGCGGAGAGGACCCCTCATCCGGCGCTTCGCGCCACCTTCTCCCACAAGGGGAGAAGGGAAGAAAACAGACCTACTCCGACATCGGCTTGTCGGAGATGTCCCAGTCCTTGCCGGTGAACGTCGAGATGAACAGCGTCTTCATTGGCGTGTAATTCTCGGGCGTGTAACTGTAGGTGACGCCGTCGAGGAAATAGGGCGAGTGGAAACCGTTGAGGTTTGATGCCTGCTTCAGCACGTTGGCGCGTGTGAGCTCGTCGCCGCAGCGGCGCAGGATCTCGCCCATGGTCACCGCCTGGCCGTAGCCGGCGAAGGCAATGGTGTTGTCGGGATCGATCGCCGGCGTGTATTTCTTGCGCAGCTCCTCGAACGCCATCACGTCGGGGTCCTTCTCCCATTTCGGCAGACCGACCTCCTTGTTGTAGCGGATGGCGACGATGCCGGCGGCGTTCTCGAGGCCCGCGGCGCTGAGGATGGAGCGGCCGGTCGAGCCGGCCGACAGCAGTTGCAGCGGCTTCCAGCCGAGCTCGGCTACTTTCCGAATCGACTGCGACGACGCCTTGCCAGTGGAGATGTTGTAGAAGACATCGGCGCCCGACTTCGACAGGTTGATGAGCTGGGAATCGACAGTCGGCTCGGTGAGATCGTAGGTCTGCTCCATGATCACCTGCGCGGTGCCGCCGGCGTCAGTCAGCACCTTCTTGAAGGGACCCAGGAAGTCGCGGCCGAAATCGTCGTTCTGGTAGAGGATGCCGATCTTGGCGTTCGGCTTCACGCTGACGACGTGCCGGGCCAGGATGCGCGCCTCGGTCGGATAGAGCGGCAGGCCCGCCATGGTCCATTTGAACTCTTTCGGGTTATTCCATTTCGACGCGCCGGTGTTGAGCAGGAGCTGCGGCACGCCCTTGGAGTTCAGGTATTTGTGCACGGCGGTCTGCGGCGCGGTGCCGAGCGAGCCGTAGAGCGCCAGCACCTCCTCCTGCTCGACCAGGCGCCGCGTCGCCTCGACGCATTTCGGCGCGCTGTAGGCATCGTCCATGGTGAGGAACTTGATCTTGCGCCCGTTGATGCCGCCTTTCTCGTTCAGCATCTGGAAATAAGCCTCGCCAATACGGCCGAGCACGCCGTAGAGCGAGCCGGGGCCGGAATGCGGCACGGTCTGCCCGATCTTGATCTCGGTATCGCTGGCGCCCGCATCGTATTTCTTCTCCGCGGCCCAGACATAGGGCGCAGGCAAAGTGGATGCGGCGATTGTGGCGAGCGCGGCGGCGCTGAAGTCGCGCCGCGATGGATTCTTGGTCATGTTTGTTTCTCCCTGTGCGCGCATTGTGCTGGCACCGCCGCGCGGCTCGCAAGTGGGAAGTCGCAGCTTTGCGACGCAATGACGCTCAAATCGCCCGGCGATTAGCGCCTAGACTCAAGTTTTCTCGGCAACGACAACGAGGCCGCGCACCGGCTCGTTGTTCTCGTTGCGCGGCGAGGCCGGCTCCAGTGTCAGCAGCTTGAGCCCGGCTTTCGCGATGGCGCCGCGCACATATTCCGCGGAATGGGCATAGCGCAGGCCTTCGCCGAGCACGATACCGCTGCCGTCATGCGTCTCCAGCGTGAAGGCCAACACGCCGCCGGCTGCGAGCACGCGTTTTGCCTCGGTGAGCACCGGCGCAAGATCAGAGAGATAGACGAAGGCATCGGCGGCGACGACGAGGTTCGCGCTCGCATCACTCTTGCCGCGCAGGCCTTCGATCATGTCGGCGACTTCGAGCTCGGCATAGAGATTGGTGGCGCGCGCCTGCTTGATCATGCCGGCCGACAGATCGATGCCGACGAAATGATCGACCTGCTTGGCGAAGGCGGCGGCCGCGAGCCCGGTGCCGCAGCCGAGATCGATGGTGCGCTTGAAGAAAGCGGGCTTCTTGGCGGCCGCGCGTGAGGCCAGCACCGCCTTGAAGATCAGGCTCGGGGCGCGATAGCCGAGATCGTTGATCAGCGTGTGCTCGAAGCGCGGCGCATATTGACCGAACAGGGCCTGCACATAGGCCTTCGGCATCTCCGCCATCTCGGCGTCACCGAGCCGCATCAGATGCAGGCCGGCGCCGTGCTGATCCGCGGGATCGGACCTGAGCGCTTCACGAAACGCCGCGATGGCCTTGTCGCGCTCGCCGAGCTGCTGACGGATTTCACCGAGGGTGAACCAGGCCGAGGTGAAGTTCGGCGCGAGCTCGATCGCCTGCTCCAGCAGGTCCGCGGCCGCGGCCAGATCGCCCTTGAGTTGGAGGTCGCGCGCGAACTCGAAGCGGCGGTCGGCCATGAGATCGCCGGAGGTCAGGAACAAGCGCAGGGGCATAGGAACTCGGCTCGTCATTGCCGGCGGACCCGGCAATCCATCAAAAAAAAGACTGTTTAAGTGGATGGATGCGCGGGTCAAGCCTCCGCTCATTGGCTTCGGCGGGCTTTTACGCCGCCGGGCCGGCGAAGCCTTGCGGAGACGGCAAGCCCGCGCATGACAGATGAATTCGGGGCGCCTGCCTCCTATATCGTCTCCATGCGCCCGCAAGACATCCTGCTGCCAGTTGCTGCCGGCCTGTGCTGCAAGCCCGGCGGCTTCCATATCGACCCCGTGCGCCCGGTTGAGCGGGCGGTGATCACCCACGGCCATTCCGATCATGCCCGCGCCGGCCATGGCGCGGTGCTGGCGACGCAGGAAACGCTCGACATGATGCGGCTGCGCTATGGCGATCAATTTGCAGGCTCGACGCAAGCGATCCGCTATGGCGAGGAGATCCGGCTCGGCGACGTCACCGTCAAATTTCACCCGGCCGGACACGTCTTGGGCTCGGCGCAGATCGCGGTGACCTGCAAAGACACCTGCATCGTCGCCTCCGGCGATTACAAGGACGCACCCGATCCGACCTGCCCGCCGTTCGAGCTCGTGCCCTGCGACGTTTTCATTACTGAGGCGACCTTCGGGCTGCCGGTATTCCGTCATGGCGACGCCGCCGACGAGGTGAAGAAGCTGCTCGCCTCCGTCGCACTGTTTCCGGAGCGCGCGCATCTCGTCGGCGCCTATTCGCTCGGCAAGGCCCAGCGCGTGATCGCGCTCTTGCGCCAAGCCGGCTACGACGCGCCGATCTACCTACATGGCGCGATGGAGACGATCACGCATTACTATCAGAGCCGCGGCATCGAACTCGGCGAGCTCAGGCCCGCGAAAGGCGTGAAGAAAGCGGCGCTCGCCGGCACCATCACGCTGGCACCGCCGTCGGCAACGTCCGATCTCTGGACACGGCGCTTCCCCGATCCCCTCACCGCCTTCGCCTCCGGGTGGATGCGCGTGCGCGCCCGAGCGCGGCAGCGCGGCGTCGAGCTGCCGCTGGTGATCTCCGACCATGCCGACTGGGATGGCCTCACCTCCACGATCGGTGCGACAGGTGCCGGCGAGATCTGGGTCACCCACGGCCAGGAAGACGCGCTGGTGCATTGGTGCCAAAGCAAGGGCCTGAAGGCGCGGCCGCTTGATCTCGTCGGCTATGGCGACGAGGAGGAGAGCGAGACGCCAATTGAAGGCGAGGCGGAGGCATGAACCGCTTCGCCGAGCTTCTGGACCGTCTCGCCTACGAGCCCGGCCGCAACAACAAGCTGCGGCTGATCACCGGCTATTTTCGCGAGGTCGGCGATCCCGACCGCGGCTACGCGCTGGCCGCGCTGACCGGCGCGCTGAGCTTCAAGCACGCCAAGCCGGCCCTGATCCGCGATTTGATTGCCTCGCGCACGGATGAGGTGCTGTTCGGGTTGAGCTACGATTACGTCGGCGATCTCTCCGAGACGGTGGCGCTGATGTGGCCGAAGGCCGCGCTCGCCGCCCACAACAACCCACCCCCGCCGAGCCTCACCGAAGTCGTCACCACACTGCGCACGCTCGGCAAGACCGAGCTGCCAAGGCAACTCGAACGCTGGCTTGACGAGCTCGATGAGACCGGCCGCTGGGCACTGCTGAAGCTCGTCACCGGTGGGCTTCGCATCGGCATCTCCGCGCGTCTTGCCAAGACCGCGGTAGCGGCGCTCGGTGACAAGGATCCGCACGAGATCGAGCTGATCTGGCCGGGGCTCGCCCCGCCGTATCTCGACCTCTTCGCGTGGCTCGAGGGGCGCGCCGAAAAGCCGGTCAATCGCGATCCGGCGCCGTTTCGGCCCGTGATGTTGGCGCATGCGATCGAGGACACGGATTTCGCCGCACTCGATCCCGCCGATTACATCGCCGAATGGAAATGGGACGGCATCCGCGTGCAGGCGGTGGCAGGGCGCGATGATCGCGGCGACATCACGGCGCGCCTCTACTCGCGCACCGGCGAGGACATTACGGGAAGTTTTCCCGACCTCGTGCCGGCGCTGCGCTTGCCCGGCGCCATCGACGGCGAGCTGCTGATCCTGCGTGAGGGCCGCGTGCAGAGTTTCAACGTCCTGCAACAGCGGCTGAACCGCAAGGTGGTCTCGCCGAAGTTGATCAAAGAATTTCCGATCCACTTGCGTGCCTACGATTTGTTGGGCGACGACGAGAACGATCTGCGCGAGCTGCCGTTCGCGGAACGGCGTGAGCGGCTGGAGAGCTTCATCGCAAAGCTTGACGATCCCCGCATCGACCTGTCGCCCACCATTCCGTTCGCAAGCTGGGAGGCGCTGACCGCTGCGCGCGCCGATCCTGCCAGCGCCGGCGCGGGCGAAGATGCGGACGCGGTCGAAGGCGTGATGCTGAAGCGGCGCGATGCGCCCTATATGCCGGGGCGGCCGAAGGGACAATGGTGGAAGTGGAAGCGCGACCCGCACATCATCGACGCCGTGCTGATGTATGCGCAGCGCGGTCATGGCAAGCGCTCGTCCTATTATTCCGACTACACGTTTGGCGTCTGGACCGCAGGCGATGGCGGCGACGAGCTGGTGCCGGTCGGGAAAGCCTATTTCGGCTTCACCGACGAGGAGCTGTTGCAGATCGACCGCTTCGTCCGCCGCAACACCACCGAAAAATTCGGCCCCGTTCGCCATGTCGTGCACGAGCCGGACAAGGGGCTGGTGCTGGAGGTCGCTTTCGAAGGGCTCCAGCGCTCGCCGCGGCACAAATCCGGCGTCGCCATGCGCTTTCCCCGCATCAGCCGCTTGCGCTGGGACAAGCCGCCGCGCGAGGCCGACCGGCTGGAAACGTTGGAAAGGATGCTGAAGGTGGAGGCGGCGGAGATCGAGGCGTGAAAGCGCGCTGAATCGAGGCTCGTTTCTCGCCGAGGCAGAGGTGCGCTCCCTCTCCCGCTTGCGGGCGCTTGCGGGAGAGGGTTGGGGAGAGGGTGTCTCCGCATTGGGATTGCCTGGGAGGATAGAGCCATCTCCCGGTGCTACGCGCCGACCTCTCCCGCAAGCGGAAGAGGTTTGCACCGCGCCCGCGGCGGGCGGCGCGCCCAAATCGTGGCCCTGGCGCTGCCCGAATTAAAATGCGGTAAGCTGATTGACGCACCGTTGCGGGTTCCCCATGTGCCCCGCGGTGACCTATAATCGGGGCGAATCCCCGTTGAGGAGTTTCTTGCGATGGCCCACGACGTCAGAGATTTGCCGGCTGGCCGCAGCGATGGCCTGAACCGCTTTCTCGGCGGCACGCCGCTGGCGGTCGCGTTTCGGCTGGTCCTGCTCTCGATCCTGGTCGGCGTCGTGCTGGCCGCGATCGGCTTCGACCCCTGGAATATCATCACCAGCATCCGCCTGTTATTCCAGCGGCTGTGGGATCTCGGCTTCGATGCCGTGAACTGGCTGTGGCGCTACTTCCTGCTGGGCGCGGTCATCGTTATTCCGATCTGGCTGCTGTCGCGCGTGTTCGGCGCGCCGCGCGGCAGGTAAGGATTTAGGGGCCCGCAGCCGATGCAACTACGCTTTGTCGGCTGCGGTGACGCCTTCGGCTCCGGTGGCAGGCTCAACACCTGCTTCCACATCTCGGGGCGCGAGACCAATTTCCTGATCGATTGCGGCGCGTCGGCTCTGCCGGCCCTGAAACGGCTGGAGATCGAGCGCAATGACATCGATCTCATTCTCATCACGCATTTCCACGGCGATCATTTCGCCGGGCTGCCATTCTTCCTGCTCGACGCCCAATTCTCGCGGCGGACGCGGCCGCTGACGATTGCGGGCCCGCAAGGCATCGAGATGCGACTGACGCAGGTGATGGAAGCGCTGTTCGAGCACTCCTCGAAGACAGAACAACGTTTCGAGCTCTCCGTCGTCGAACTCGCGCCTCGGCAAAGCCAAAGCTTCGGCGAAGTGACAGTGACGCCCTACCCGGTCGTGCACGGCCAATCCGGCGGGCCATTCCTGGCCTATCGCGTCGAGGCTGAGGGCCGCACGCTCGCCTACAGCGCCGATACCGAATGGACGGAGACGCTCATTCCGCTGGCGCATGACGCGGATCTTTTCATTGCCGAAGCCTATATGTACGAGAAGGCGGTCAAGAACCATCTCAGCCTGAAGACCTTGGAACAGCATCTGCCCGCGATCGGCGCAAAGCGCCTCGTCCTCACCCATATGAGCGACGACATGCTGTCGCGCCTGGACGACATCGAGCATCTCGCCGCCGAAGACGGCATGGTGCTCGTGTTCTGACATGCACGCGCCCGTTCACCCCAGGATCGGTTCCCGCCAGGTGTTCGCCATCGCCGGCCCTGCGATGGTCGCGAACCTCACCACGCCGCTGATCGGCGTGGTCTCGACCACGGCGATCGGACGGCTCGACGATGCGGCGCTGCTCGGCGGCGTCGCGATCGCGTCAGTGATTTTCGACTGCCTGTTCTGGCTGTTCGGCTTCCTGCGCATGAGCACGCTCGCCTTCACCGCGCAATCGCTGGGCGCGGGTGATGCGCGCGAGCCGACCGCGATCCTGGCGCGCGGTTTCATCGTTGCTGGCCTGATCGGCGCCGCGCTGATCGCACTGCAACTGCCGCTGGCCGCGGTGCTGTTCGACCTCATGGGCGGCAGCGAGGGCGTGACGCAGGCCGCGAAGACGTACTTCGAGATCCGGATCTGGTCGTCGCCGTTCGCGCTCGCCAATTACGTCATCCTCGGCTGGCTGATCGGCCAGGCCCGCGCCAATTCGGCTCTGTTGCTTCAGGTCGTCATCAATCTCGTCAACATGGCGGCGACGATCCTGCTGGTGCTGGTCTATGACACCGGCATCGCCGGCGCCGCGAGCGCCGCGCTGTTGTCGGAAGCCGTCGGGTTCGCCCTTGGCGTGATCGTCTGCCGCTATTTTGCCGACGGCGGCTTTGCCGTCCCGTACGCTACGCTGCTCGACCGCGAGAAGCTCCTGCGCATGCTGGCGGTGAATTCAGACATCCTGATCCGCACCGCAGCGCTGATCGCCGTGTTCCTGTTCTTCACCGCCAAGGGCGCACAGGCCGGCGACGTCATGCTGGCCGCCAACTCCGTGCTCAACAACTTCCTGCTGGTCAGCGCCTTCTTCCTCGACGGTCTCGCCAACGCGGCCCAGCAGCTCTGCGGCCGTACCCTTGGCGCACGCGATGCCAAGGGATTTGCCGATTCGACCCGGCTGGTGCTGCTGTGGGGGCTCGGCTTTGCAATCGTCGTCGCGGTGCTGTTCGCGCTGTTCGGGCCGGCCCTGATCGATTTCATGACGGCGAGCGAAGACGTCCGCCGTACCGCGCGGGACTTCCTGCCGTTCGTCGTACTCGCGCCCCTACCCGGCGTCTTCGCCTTCGGGTTCGACGGCATCTATATCGGCGCGACTTGGGCGCGCGAGATGCGCAATTTGATGCTGGCCTCGCTCGCGATCTTCCTCGGCACCTGGTGGGCGCTGCAATCGTTCGGCAATGCCGGACTGTGGAGCGCCCTGATGGCCTCCTACGTCTCGCGCGGCGGCTTGCAGGCCGTGCGCTATCCGGCGCAGTTCAGGGCGACGTTTTCGAAGCCGTAGAAAGATCGTAGCCGAGATGTTCGTGTCCCGGACGCGCTGCAGCGTGATACGCTGCTGCGCAGAGCCGGGACCCTGTGGGCCCCGATCAGCAGCGCACCGCACAAGGCGGCGCGCTGCGCGGAATCCACCTTACATCCCCGGCCAATCTTCCGCCGTGAGCGTCGCCGCATCCGCGCCGACGATCTCGGAGAGCGAATCCTGCCCGGTGCGGAGCAGCGTCGAAGTCAGGTCGCGCTTGATCTCGTCGACCAGGCCGAGCCCCTTGTAGACCAGCGACGAATAGAGCTGGATCAAGCTGGCACCGGCGCGGATCTTGGTCAGCGCGGCCCCGCCCGAATCGACGCCACCAACGCCGATCAGGGGAAATGCGCCCTCGACCCGCACATAGGTCTCCGCGACCATACGGGTCGACAGGCGAAATAGCGGTCGTCCGGACAGACCGCCCTGCTCCCTGGCCCGCATCTCCTCACGCAGCGTGCTCGGTCGCGCGATGGTCGTGTTCGACACGATCATGCCGTCGACCCGGCGCGAGCGCGCCACCTGCACGACATCGTCGAGCTGAGCAAGGCTGAGATCAGGCGCGATCTTGAGCAGCACCGGCGTGTCGCCGGCCTTCTGGCGCACCCGTTCGCGCGCGTCGATCACGCGTGCGAGAAGATCGTCTAGCAGTGCGCCTTCCTGCAAATTGCGCAGACCCGGTGTGTTCGGGGAGGAGACGTTGACGGTGAAATAGCTCGCGACCGGCGCAAAGGTCTCGATCAGCTTGACGTAGTCGCCGACGCGATCGGGTGAATCCTTGTTGGCGCCGACATTGACGCCGACGATGCCGCCGTGCGCTGCGCGCGCCGCGAGCCGGCGCAAGGCGATGTCCGCGCCGTCATTGTTGAAGCCCATGCGGTTGATGACGGCCTCGTCGCGCTCCAGCCGGAACAGCCGCGGCCGCGGGTTGCCGCTTTGCGGCTTCGGCGTCACCGAGCCGATCTCGACGAAGCCGAAGCCGAGCCGCAGCAGCGCATCCGGCACCTCGGCGCTTTTGTCGAAGCCCGCGGCCATGCCGATCGGATTGGGGAAGTTGAGCCCGAAGGCGCGCACCGCGAGCTTGGGATCATCAAGGCGCGGCTTCACCGGTGGCAAGAAGCGCAGGCCCTGGATCGCGAGGCGATGCGCATCCTCCGGGTCGAGCCAGCGCAGCACCGGCAGCGAAAACGCGTCGAAAGCGCGGATCACGGGGCAAGCTCCGGAACATCGTGACCCCCGTCGGAACGGATGTTGAGGTTCATCACCGCGATCACCGCACCGAGATCGAGCTCGCCATAGAGGTGCGGAAACAGCTCGTCATTGCGCGATCGCTCCCAGCGCAATTCGCTGCCGAGCGCATCGCCGTCGACCTCGACCAGGAACAGCGCGCGCTGCCCGACATAATGCTTGCGCAGGGTCTCGGGAACCTGGGCGGCGGTCGAGAAATGGATGAAACCGTCGCGCGCATCATCGGCGCTGCCACGGTAGACACCCTGCCGTTCCGCCTCGCGCCAGGCCGAGGCCGGACAGATTTTGTAGATCTTGACCACCGCTACCGCAGTCCTGTTTGCTCTTTGAGTCTTTTGGGATTTTTCGTCTGTCGCGGGTCCTCAAAACCCGGCCGCGACCGTAAAGGCGCCCCCTTCCGAACTCAAGACCTAGAGCCTTTCCGTTCCGATGAAATCGGAACGGGGCTCTAGATTCTTGTTTTGACGCGTCTTCTTGACGCGAACCGGTACCCACTTCGCTTGAAAACGCTTCTGCCCACCACCCCTTGCGCGAAAAACGGAAAACCGGTTTGATTTGAGGACAGTTTTCCTGAGTTGCTTCGATGGTCAAACAGGCCAAAGCGCAGAGGATGCTGACTCACGACCAGATCTGGGTCGCGCTGGATCGGCTGGCGGCGCGCGCCGGGCTTTCGCCATCCGGCCTTGCCAAGCGCGCGGGGCTCGATCCCACCACCTTCAACAGGTCCAAACGCGTCACCTCCGACGGCCGCGAGCGTTGGCCCTCGACGGAATCGATCGCGAAGGCGTTGGCGGCGGCCGGCGCCTCGATCGACAGCTTTGCGAGGCTGATCGACGGGGACGCCGGCGAGCCTCACTCGGTGCCGCTGCTCAGCTTCGCACTCGCCGGTGCGAGCGGCGCATTCGACGAGTCCGGCCTTCCATCCGGCAAGGGCTGGACCGAAATCGCGCTTCCCACCCCCGAGAACGGCCACGCCTTCGCGCTGGAGATTTCCGGCGATGCGCTCCAGCCTGCCTATCGCGATGGCGACGTCATCCTGGTCTCGCCCGTCACGCCGATCCGCAAAGGCGATCGCGTGGTGGTGAAGACCAAAGCGGGCGAGGTGACGGTGGCGACGCTGAAGCGCCGCACGGCAAAGGTGCTGGACTTGCAGCCGTTCGATGCGTCACAGGCGGAGCGGACGATCGCGGTGAGCGATGTCGCCTGGATGGCGCGGATCGTCTGGGCCAGCCAGTGATTGCGCCCCGCCTGGCGTGGTGACCAGGCGATGACATCACCCACGCCGCGTTTCGCCGCGACCTTGCGACTCACCGTCCCTCTCGCAATTGCCCGTCTGCTGAACTGGGGCAAGCGCGCCGACACCATCGTCAACCACGGGCATACGATCCAGCTCAACTTCGCCAAAAGCAGCCCCTTGATGCTCGGCAACATCAAGTACAAGCAATCGGGACTACGACTTACGCACTCCGCGCCAGCGCGCCGTCGATCATGTTGACCGCGTTCTGGATGCCGTAGACCGCGACGAAGGAGCCGAAGCGCGGGCCCTTCTCCTGACCGAGCAGCACCTGGTAGAGCATGTTGAACCAATCGAGCGTGACGCCGGGACGGCCATCTTTGCCCTTCTTGACCTGATCGAGGAACGGCTCGCGGCGGCCGACCTCGTAGACGACGTTCTGGATGTCCTCGGCCGAGGCGTCCTGCGGCAGTTGCGACAGCGCATCGCGCAGGTCCTGTAGCGCGGCGCGCTCGCTATCAGTCGGCACCCGAAATTGCTTCGTGGGCGCGACGAAGTCGCGGTAGTAGTTGATGGCATAGCCGACCATGGCATCGAGCTTCGGATGCGTCTGCGGGCTCACGCCGGGACGGTAGCGGCCAATAAAACCCCACAGCGTCTCGGCATTCTCCGCGTTCGACGACGACACCAACGTCAACAGGAGCTGGAAGGTGACGGGCATGTCGCCCTTCGGCGGATGGCCATTATGAATGTGCCAGACCGGATTGCCGAGCTGCTGCTTGGCGTCCTGTTTGGCAAAACCGTCGATGAATTGCTGGTAATCGTCGACATTGCGCGGGATGACGTCGAAATAGAGCCGCTTGGCCGCCTTCGGCTCACGGTACATGAACAGCGACAGCGATTCCGGCGAGGCGTAGCGCAGCCATTCGTCGATGGTGAGGCCGTTGCCCTTCGACTTCGAGATCTTCTGGCCCTTCTCGTCGAGGAACAGCTCGTAGTTGAAGCCTTCCGGCGGCGTGGCGCCAAGCGCCCTGGCGATCGCGCCGGACAGCTTCACGGAATCGATGAGGTCCTTGCCGGCCATCTCGTAGTCGACGCCGAGCGCGACCCAGCGCATCGCCCAATCGGCCTTCCACTGACACTTGACGTTGCCGCCGGTGACCGGCGTTTCGATTTCCTGGTTGGTGTCAGGATCGACATAGGTCACCGTGCCGGCCGCGACATCGCGCCGGATCATCGGCACCTGCAGCACCACGCCTGTCGTCTTGCTGATCGGCAGGAATGGCGAATAGGTGGCGCGGCGGTCGGGCCCGAGCGTCGGCAGGATGATCGCCATGATCTTGTCGTAGGCGGCCAGCATCTTAAGCAGCGTCGCATCGAAGCGGCCCGATGTGTAGTAATCGGTCGAGCTCGCGAACTCGTAGTCGAAACCGAAATGGTCGAGGAAGGCGCGCAGGCGCGCATTGTTGTGGTGTCCGAACGAGGGGTGCTCGTTGGAGAACGGATCCGGCACCCGCGTCAGCGGCTTGCCGAGATGCGCGGTGAGCATCTCCTTGTTGGGAACGTTGTCGGGCACCTTCCGAAACCCATCCATGTCGTCGGAGAAGGCGAGCAGGCGCGTCTTGATCTTGTCCTCGGTCAGCACGCGGAAAGCATGGCGCACCATCGAGGTGCGCGCGACCTCGCCGAACGTGCCGATATGCGGCAAGCCGGAGGGACCGTAGCCGGTCTCGAACAGCACCTCGTCCTTCGGGCTTTTCTTCAGCCGCGCGACGATCGCCTTCGCCTGCTCGAACGGCCAGGCGTTGGATTGTTCGGCGAGCGCACGCAGGTCGCTCGGGTTCGCGGCAAGATCGATAACGGACATCAGGGCCTCCGGGCCGCGGAAAATAGCGATTTCCGGGCAGAATGCAATTTTGTGAGCGAGTATCAGACCTCACCCTGAGGAGCGCGCTGTTCGCGCGCGTCTTGAGGGGCGAGGCCATCAGTGGGGCCTTCATCCGTCGAGAGGCTTGCTACGCAAGCGCTCAGGATGAGGATCTGAGCGCAGCGAAGAACCTAAAACGGGCTCACCGAAAAATACCGCAGCCACAGATCGGTGTAGCGGCCTTTTTCCCAGACGCGGAACAAGGCCCAGTTCAGGGCCTGGCGCAGCACGTCGTTGCCCTTGCGCACGGCGATGCCGATGCCCTCGCCGAAGAAGCGGCTCTCGACGAAGGGGCCACCGGAGAAAGCGCAGCAATCGCCGGAATCGGTGCCGTTGATCCAGAACGCGAGCGAGATGGCATCGCCGAAGATGAAATCGACCTCGCCCTTGCGTAAGGCGCTGCGGAGCGCATCGTCATTGGGATAGGCGTGCAGTTCGGCGTCGGTGAACATCGCCTTGAGATAAGCTTCGTGCGCGGAGCCGGCGATGACGCCGACCTTCTTGCCTTCGAGATATTCGGGCCGGATCTCCGGCATCACCGCGTCCTTGCGCGAGACGAAACGCGCCGGCACCCGGTAATAGGGATCGGTGAAATCGACGCGGGCGCGGAGCTGCGGGCTCACCGCCATCGAGGCGATGATGGCATCGCCTCGGTTAGAGGTGAGCGCGTCGACCAGCGTCTCGAAGCGGCGCATCTGCACCGTGCAGGTCACCTTGATCTCGTCGCACAATGCGCGGGCGAGGTCGACGTTGAAGCCGGCCGGATTGCCGTCGGCGCCGGTGAAGTTGAATGGCGGATAGTCGGTCTCGGTCAGGAAACGGATCACGGTCAGGCGTGAGAGGTCCGGCCGCTCCGGACGGCGGCGCGGGTCCCAAAAGCCGGGCACGGCCTGGGGGGCGGCCTGGGGCGCGGTTTGCGCCGTGGCCTGGGGCGCGGTGGGCGGCCGCTTGGCTGGTGTCTGGGCATTCGCGCCGGATAGGCCCGCGAGCAGGCACCCGCCGATAGCCAGCCGGCGCAGCAAGCCACGGGCAGATTTCGACGATTTCGCCTGTTGCGATGATGTCATCGGCCGGAAATGAACTGATATCGTTGAGATCGGAGGGCCTTATAGACCATTCGGCCCGGAACGCGAGCGCGGAATGCGGACAAGGTGACGGTGCGCTCCTACCCCCAGTGCGGGGAAGGCGGAGGAGAGAGTGTTTCATCGCAGGCGGGAGGTGAGGTCGCGGTGCGATCGCGCTCTTCTCAGAGATACCGCTTCAGCTCTGCCGCCGCCTCGTCCGGCGTCCGCTTCAAATTGAACGGCGAGACGAAGCGGCCGTCGCGGTCCATCAGATAGATCAGCGCGGTGTGGTCCATGGTGTAGTCGCCGTCCTTGGTCGGGACCTTCTTGGCGTAGACACGGTAGGACGTGATCACCTTGGCGATCTCGGCGGGATCGCCGGAGAGGCCCTCGAGATGCGGATCGAAGCTCGACAGATAGTCCTTCATCGCTTCCGGCGTGTCGCGCTCGGGGTCGACCGAGATGAAGATGGCATTGACCTTGTCGGCATCCTTGCCCATCGCGCGCAGCACTTCCGAGATCTCGAACAGCGAGGTCGGGCAGACGTCGGGGCAATGGGTGTAGCCGAAGAAGATCAGGGTCGGCTTGCCCTTCATGTTCTTGTCGGTGACGGTCTTGCCGTTCTGATCGGTGAGCTGGAACGGGCCGCCGATCGCGGCCGGCTGCGCCACCTTGCTCATCCCGCCCATGGCCCAGAACATGATCAGGAGCCCGACGATGAGGCTTGCGGCGAAGGCAGTTGCGATCACCAGCGGACGGGCGATGGAGCTCATTGGCGGAACACTTCCTGTCGAGATCAGAAGCAGGCGGCGAAACCGGTCCTGATCATTTCGAAGAACACCTGGGTGCCGTAGTGAAACCAGAGCGTGAGGGCGGCGACCACGACGAGCGCGCCGAGACCCGCGCCCACCCACAGCAGCACGGACGGCATCCGGCCGGCATTGGGCGAATTGTCCGATACTGGATGGGCCGGGTGCAGTGGTTGAACCATGGTCATGATCGGGGCGAAGGGTTCCCTGCCTTTCAAATAGGCGCTGACGCGCGACCCGGCAAGCGCAGGGGTGGGGCAGAGATCACGATAAGCGTGTAGCAGCGCGAGCTTGCCGCAGGGTCGCCACTCCCGCAAGCCAAGCGGGAGAGCCCCTCAATCGTGGTGCAAGTTTGCCAAAACCGGAGAGGTTGGGCCTACCTTGACGACGGCTTATTGGTCGAGGCCTGCGCGTCCAGGTAGCAGGGCTTGTACATGGCCTGGAGCTGTTTGCCCCTCAGGAAGAGCATGTGCGGGGTGAGGCCGCCGCGCTGGGCGATCCAGCGCTTCACCTGCGAGGGATACATCGCATAGAGCATCTGGGTAGCTTCTGGATTGGTGATGGCGCGGCCGTTCCTGCCGAAATCCCACGCCGCATGGAAGCCGAGCGTTGCGTGCGAGGTCACGCAGATCCGGTCGCGTGGGATGGCGCCGAGCACGATGGTGCAGGCGGACGCGCAGAGGCCGTCGATAATGACGGTTTCGCCTGATTGCCGCAGGCCCTGGTATTTGTCGACGTAGGTTCCGATCCTGCCGCCGCGGTCATCCGCAATTCGAACCACCGCGTGAGAAGCCCCCATGCCGGCGATCAGCAGAATCGCCGCAAGCAACCCCGTCAGAACCTTCATTGTCCCCCGCCCCAGTCGTATTCGAATCTGCGTGTCAGGTGGTGATGCGCGGCTAGCGTCGGTCGAGTCTGCGGTTTTGTCTAGGCACGCCGGCTTGCTCAAAACAAATTCAAATCCAGTGTTGCGTCCGCGCTGCACTCGGCTGGTCTCTATCCCAAAGTGGAACAAGTTAATGATGTCTTACCGGCCACACCCTTGATCTCAGTTGCAACCGCTGGCTTCAATCCGGACAACTACAGGGGGGAACCCGAGGAGGGGGAGACACATGACTGAAGAGACGGACGTCATCGTCGTCGGAGCCGGACTATCCGGACTGGTGGCCGCAACGGAGATTGCGGACGCGGGCAAGCGCGTCATCGTGGTCGACCAGGAGGGCGAGCAGTCGCTCGGCGGCCAGGCGTTCTGGTCGTTCGGCGGGTTGTTCCTGGTCGATTCGCCGGAGCAGCGCCGACTTGGCATCAAGGATTCCTACGAGCTCGCGCTCCAGGACTGGATCGGCGCCGCCGGCTTCGACCGCGACGAGGACTTCTGGCCACGGCAATGGGCCGAGGCTTACGTGGGGTTCGCGGCCGGCGAGAAGCGCGGCTGGCTGCGGGCGATGGGCCATCGCATCTTCCCCGTGGTGGGCTGGGCCGAGCGCGGCGGCTACGATGCAATGGGCCATGGCAATTCGGTGCCGCGCTTCCACGTTACCTGGGGCACCGGCCCCGGCATCGTCGAACCATTCGAGCGCCGCGCGCGCGAAGCCGCCCAAAGCGCCCGGCTGAGCTTCCGATTCCGCCATCGCGTCGATGCGCTCTCCATCACCAACGGCACGGTGGATGGCGTCAGCGGCGCCGTTCTCGCCCCCGATACGATCGAGCGGGGCAAGAGCTCGTCACGCAACGCCGTCGGCGAGTTCTCGCTGAAGGCGCAAGCGGTGATCGTCGCCTCCGGCGGCATCGGCGGCAATCATGAGCTGGTGCGGCAGAACTGGCCGAAGCGGCTCGGCGAGCCGCCGAAATTCATGATCTCGGGCGTGCCCGAGCATGTCGACGGCCGCATGATCGGCATCACGGAGAAGGCTGGCGCGCGGCTGATCAATCGCGACCGCATGTGGCATTACGTCGAGGGCATCCAGAACTGGTCACCCATCTGGCCGCGCCACGGCATCCGCATCCTGCCCGGCCCGTCCTCGATGTGGTTCGACGCCACGGGCACGCGGCTGCCGGCGCCACTATTCCCGGGCTCCGACACGCTCGGCCAGCTCAAATACATCATGTCGACGGGCTACGATTATTCCTGGTTCATCCTGACGCAGAGCATCATCAAGAAGGAATTTGCGCTGTCGGGCTCGGAGCAGAACCCCGACCTCACCGGCAAGAGCTGGCGCATGACCTTGCGCCGCGCCACCAACAAAGGCGCGCCGGGGCCGGTGGAGGCGTTCAAAAGCCACGGTGTCGACTTCATCGTGCGCGACAAGCTCGATGAGCTCGTTGCGGCCATGAACAAGCTTGCCGGTAGCGATCTCGTCAGGCTCGAGCACATCAGGATGCAAATCGAAGCGCGCGACCGAGAGATCGCCAACCCTTACGTCAAGGACGCGCAGGTGATGAACATCCACAATGCGCGCCGCTATATCGGCGACAAGCTGATCCGCACCGCCTCCCCGCACAGAATCCTGGATCCCGCGCATGGACCGCTGATCGCGGTGAAGCTCAACATCCTCACCCGCAAGACGCTGGGCGGCTTCGAGACCGATCTCGAGTCGCGCGTGTTCGGTGAGGACGGCAGCGTCATTCCCGGCCTTTATGCGGTCGGCGAAGCCGCCGGCTTCGGCGGCGGCGGCGTGCACGGCTACCGCTCGCTGGAAGGCACCTTCCTCGGCGGCTGCCTGTTCTCCGGGCGCAATGCCGGCCGCTCCGCGGCGAAGGCGGTGGGCTAGATCATGCGGCGGTGGATGCATATCGGGGCGTTCCTGGTGGCACTCACCGCCGTCACGGCGGCGTCTGCCGATACGGTCGACGTCAACGGCGTGAAGCGCTCCTACACCGCGCTGCTGCCGGCGAAAAAGCCTGCCCCGCTAGTTGTCGTGTTGCATGGCAAGACCCAGCGCGGTGCCGACATGGTCGCGCGGACGGCGTGGCCGCAGCTTGCCAGGCGCGAGGGCCTCGCCGTTGTCTTTCCGGACGGACTCAACCACGCCTGGGCCGATGCGAGGACCAAGGCGGGACCCGCGCTCCGCGGCCCGCCCGAGGGCACCGATGACGTCGCGTTTATCGCAAAGCTCGTCGAGAAGCTGGTGGCCGACGGCACCGCCGATGCAAAGCGTGTCTACGTGACGGGCATCTCCAACGGCGGCGCCATGGCGATGACGCTGGCTTGCGCCCGCGCCGATCTGTTCGCGGCAGCTGCGAGCGTGATCATGAATCTCACCGATGAGGCTGCTATCACGTGCCATCCGTCACGGCCGCTGCCGATCCTGATCATGAACGGCACGGCCGACCCGCTGGTGCCCTATGAAGGTGGACGCGGATCGGGCTATTATGCCGCAGACGGGTTCTGGTCGACCGACGAGACGCTGGCGTTCTGGCGCAAGCTCAATGGCTGCGACGCGGATGAGTTGACCGAAGCCGACCTGCCCGACAGAAGTCCCACCGACCAATCCACCGTGACGCAGATTTCCTCACGTTGTCCGGCCGGACACGACGTCGTGCTCTATCGCGTCAATCGAGGCGGCCATCGCATGCCCGGATTTGCCCCTGACGCGCGTTTCCCGAAAGTCGCGACCGGCCTGCTCGGGCCACAGAACAGTGACATCGACGGCGCCGAGACGATCTGGGCTTTCTTCAGCCAGTTTCGCTGAGCGGCGCATCGCCGCAGGCAACGCATGCGTGCCTGGGCAACGCATGCGGGTCTGGCAACGCATGCGTGCCCGGGCTGGCACAGCGCGAATCGCTGGGCTAGACAGGGCCGCCCTTCCACCAGGAGATCCCAGATGAGCATTCAGCGTTTTGAAACCGGCCCGCGCATGAGCCAGGTTGTCGTGCACGGCAACACCGTCTATCTCGCCGGCGTCGTCGCCAACAAGGCTGCCGGCGAAAGCGTGACGAAGCAGACCCAGGACATCCTGGCGACCATCGACGGCCACCTCGCCAAGGCCGGCACCGACAAATCGAAGCTGCTCTCGGCCACGATCTACATCACCGACATGAAAACGTTCGGCGAGATGAACGCGGTGTGGGACGCCTGGGTCTCGCCTGGCAACACGCCGGCCCGCGCCACCGTCGAAGCCAAGCTGGCGGCGCCGCAATACACCGTAGAGATCATGGTGACCGCGGCGAAGTGACGGCTGCATGAGATTATGCGTGCGCCGATGACCTCCGAGGTAATCGATCGGCGCGCGCATTCCTTCGATAGTTACGGTCAGCCAACACGGCATTGTCGAAGGAGAACATCATGACCGATCCCAACACCATCGCCCGCCGCTACATCGAACTCTGGAACGAACGCGCCGCCGGCCGCCGGCGCGAACTGCTCAGCCAAGACTGGACAGCGGATGCGAGCTATGTCGATCCCCTGATGAAGGGCGACGGCCAGGACGGGATCGACGCGCTGATCGCAGGCGTGCAGCAGCGCTTTCCCGATTTCACCTTCAAGCTGATCGGCGAGCCCAACGGCTACGGCGACCATGTGCGCTTCGCGTGGGGACTTGGTCCTGACGGCGTCGACAGCCCGATCAAGGGAACGGATTTTGCCGTCCTAAAGGACGGCCGGATTAGGAGCGTGACGGGATTTCTGGATCAGGTGCCAGCCGGCGCGTGAAGGGCGGGCACGCTGCCTTCTTCCTTCTCCCCTTGTGGGAGAAGGTGGCGCGAAGCGCCGGATGAGGGGTTCCTTCCGCGATCCTTGCTGCTTGAGGGTCGTGCGCGGAGAGATACCCCTCGCCCGTCTCGCCGCTACGCGGCGAGCCACCCTCTCCCACAAGGGGGCCCACAAGGGGAGAGGGAAAGAGCGCAACCCTCGACTGAACAGTCAAGCCAACCGATACGCAGCCTTCGCATTCACACCGAGCGCCTTCTCGCGCACGTGTGCGCCCAACCTCATCAGGCACGCCTCCAGCGCACCCTTGATCTCGCCGTAGCTCCCCGCAAGCAGACACACCGGCCAGTCCGAGCCGAAGATCACCCGATCCTCGCCAAAGCATGTCGCGGCATGCTGAACGAACGGAAACAGACGCTCCGCATTCCAATCGCTCCAGACTGCTTCCGTCGCCAAGCCCGAAATCTTGCACCAGACATTGCCGCAAGCGGCCAGCGCCGCGATGCCATCGGCCCATTCGTCGCTTGCGCCATCAGCGATCGGCGGCTTGGCGGCGTGGTCGAGCACGAAGCGTGCTTGTGGGAAGGCCTGCGCAGTCGCGATAGCAGCCGGCAACTCGCGGGTGCGGACGAGGAAGTCGTAGGTGAGATCGCGGGCGAACACCGCGGTAAGGCCGCGCTGGACGTCTTCGCGGAGTAACCAATCCGGATCGGCTTCATCGTGGACCTGGTGACGAATGCCCACCAGCTTGTCGCCACCCGGCGCAGCGCGCAGTCGATCGAGCGTTTCGTCAAGCGCGCCGTCGGTCAGATCAGCCCAGCCAACGACACCTATGACAAAGGGCGTCGCATGCGCGATGCGCAGGAACTCCTCGGTCTCCTCGAGCGCGGAGCGGCACTGCACCAGGATGCTCGCATCGATGCCGTTTGCCTTCAGCAGCGGCGCAAGATCGCCAGGGCCGAAGGCGCGGCGGATCGGTGTGAGCTCGTCCGCGTCCATCCAGGGATAGTCGGCACGCGCCGGATCCCAGAAATGCTGGTGACCGTCGATGATCATGGCTCACGCTCCGCCCGGCAGCGGCGCCCGCGCATCGACGAGGTTTCGCGCGCGCAGCTCCTGCCAGAAGGCCTGCGGCACCGCAGCCTCCGACATCGCGATGTTCTCGGCCGCCTCCGCGGCATTGCGCGCGCCCATCACCGTGACGGTCACGGCCGGGTGGGCCATGCAGAACTGCAGCGCCGCGGCCTTTAGCTCGGTGCCGTGCTTGCGACAGAGCGCGTCGAGCTCCAGCGCACGCGCGACAAGCGCCGCGTCAGCATCCTGATAATTGAACTTCGCGCTCGTGTGCGGATTGGCCAAGATGCCGCTGTTGTAGACGCCGCCGAGCAGGATGCCGATGTTCCTGGCCTGGCAGGCCGGAAACAGCGCATCCAGCGCGCCCTGGTCGAGCAGCGTGTAGCGGCCGGCGAGCAGGAAGCAGTCGACCGGCACGGCGTCGGCGAAGCGGACCAGCATTTCCGACTGGTTCATGCCTGCGCCGATCGCCTTGACCGTGCCGTCCTCGCGCAGACGCTGCAGCGCGCGGAAGGCACCGCTGACGGCATCGTCATAGTGGTCGTCGGGATCATGCACGAGCAGGACGTCGATGCGATCGAGCCAGAGCCTGGCGAGGCTTTCCTCCAGCGAACGCATCACGCCGTCATAGCTGAAATCGAACACCGGCCGCTCACGCGGCGTGCCCTTGTAGTGCTCGTCCTCGGCGGCGGCGCCCTCGGGCGCGCGCAAAAGACGCCCGACCTTGGTCGAGATCGCATAGGACTCACGCGGCTGCTGCCGCAGGAACGCGCCGAGCCGCCGCTCGGCCAGGCCAAAGCCGTAAAGCGGCGCGGTATCGAAGAAGCGGATCCCGAGCGACCAGGCACGCGCGACCGTCGCTTGCGCATCGGCATCGCTGACGGGTGCGAACAATCCGCCGAGCGGGGCGGAGCCGAGGCCGATCGAGGTGACGTCGAGAGAGCCGAGGCGCGACCGTTTCATTCCATTGCCTTCCAAGAGTCGTCTTTCCAGCGGCCCAAATCATCTCCCCCGCTCGCGGAAACCGCAAGCGGGGGAGGCGCGCAGGAGCGCGGGGCTGGCGGCGCGCTCCTACTTCAACATCTGTGCCACGTTGTCCTTGGTCACGAGATCGAGACCGGTGTAGACGATCTCCGGCACCTTCTCGCCCTTCTTGATGGCGAGCAGCGTGTCCATCGCCTTCTCGCCCATCTCGAACGGGCGCTGGCCGACCAGCGCATTGGCATAGCCGTCGCGCAGGAGCTCAAGCTGCATCTTGAGCGTATCGGCGACCACCAGCGTGAACTTGCCGGAGTCGATGTCCTTCTTGTTCCTGGAGGCGAACGCCTTGAAGCCTTCAGGCGCGAACATCGGCCAGCCGCCGATGGGAACGATGGCGGCGAGATCGGGCGTTGCGGTGCGCATGTCCGTCATCTGCTGGACCGCGAGCGCGGGATCGTCGTTGCAGAAGGTCGGCGAGCCCGCAACTTCGGTCCATTTCGAGCCCTTCAGAGCCTCGCGCACGCCGTCGACGCGCTCGGCGAGGTTCTTGGCGCCGGGACCACCCGAAACCATCGCATATTTGCCGCCCTCGGGCCGCATTTTCAGCAACTGCTTGCCGAGCGCGACACCGAACTCCTTGTTGTTGGTGCCGATATAGGCAATGCGCTTGGAGCCCGGTGCATCGGCATCGAAGGTGATGACGGGGATGCCGGCCGCGGTCGCCGCCTCGATCGACTTGGTCATTGCCGCGACGTCGGCGACCGAGATGGCGAGACCGTCGACCTTCTGCGTGATGAAGTCCTGGATGATCTGGGCCTGCGTCGCTGGCTCATGCTCGACCGGACCCTTGTAGATGCACTCGATGTTGCCGAGCTCCTTGGCGCGCTTCAGGCAACCGTCGCGCGCGAAGTCGAAGAACGGATTGTTCATCGCTTTGGGCACGATGACGAAGCGGTAATTCGCAGCGAACGCCGGCGTCGCCATCATGGCAACGGTGATGCCGGCAAGAAGAAGTTTCCTCATTGTCTCCTCCACCCTTCTCTTGCGCCCATCCTTTCGAGATTCGTCCGGGAAGCGGACAGGCGGCATTTTCGTTGCCTCCCCGGAACGACGTCACGTCAGATCATCCGCGAGCGGATGCGATCGACCAGCACGGCCAGGATGATGATCACGCCCACCAGCGTCTGCTGCCAGTAGGAGCTGACTTGCGCCAGCACGAGGCCGTTGCGGATCACCTCCAGCAGCACGCAGCCGACGATGGCCCCCAACGGACCGCCGATGCCGCCGGCGAGATTGGCGCCACCGATCACGGCCGCCGCAATCACGTTGAGCTCGTAGGACGTCGCCATGTTGGCCGGCGCCGATCCAAGCCAGCCGGAGATGATGATGCCCTGGAGCCCCGCGGCGAGCGCGCAGATCACGTAGACCTCGATCTTCACCCGCACCACCGGAATGCCGGTGAGCTCGGCCGCCTTCTCGTTGCCACCGAGCGCGAAGACGTGGCGGCCGAACGAGGTATGGTGCAGCACCACGGCCATCGCCAGCGCGAGGATCACCAGATAGATGAAAGGCACGGGCACGCCAAGCACGTCGCCGGAGGTGAGCGCATAGAAATAATCTGCATCCGGTCCGCCCGGAAAACTGCCACGGCCGTTGGAGACGACGTAGCCGAGCCCGCGTACGATCGAGAGCATGCCGAGCGTGGTCACGAACGGCGACAGGCCGAGCACGGCGATGCAGAAGCCGTTGACGAGCCCGGCGACCAGCGCGACGCCGAGGCCGGCGAGGATCGAGACCAGCAGGATCAGCCCCGGCACGTTGGCGAGCACGGTCTTGCCGTCGGCCGCCATGTGCACGAACAGCGCGCCTGCCGGCGAGCCGGGCGCCGACAATTCGGTCATCACCATCGAGGTGATCATGGCGGAGAAGCACATCATCGAGCCGACCGAGAGGTCGATGCCGCCGGTGATGATCACGAAGGTCACGCCCAGCGTGGCAATGGCGATGAAGGAGAAGTTCTTCGCCACGTTCTGCATGTTGCCCTCGGTGAAGAAGTACGGGCTGGCGAAATGCATGATCACCAGCAACACCGCCAGAGCGAGCAGCACATAGCCGGTCTGTGACGCGAAGATGCCGCGCTGCCACCATCTGATCCGGCCGACATTGGTGAAGCTGATCGGAGATTCCATAGGCATGGCCATCACGCCGCCTCCTTCGCGCCGGTGATCAGGGCGGTGACCTCCTCGGGTGAGGTCTGGTGGATCGGCTTGTCGGCGCGCTTTTCGCCGCGGCGCATGACGACCACGCGGTCGCACACCGCGAACACGTCGGGCATGCGGTGCGAAATCAGCATCACGGCGACACCCTGCTCCTTCAGCCGGTGGATCAGGCCGAGCACCTGCTCGACCTGGCGGACCGAAATCGCGGCCGTCGGCTCATCCATCATCACCAGCCGCGCATTGGAGAGCCGCGTCCGCGCGATCGCGACCGCCTGGCGCTGGCCGCCCGACATCTGCTTGACGAGATCATCGGGGCGGGTCTCCGAACGCAATTCACCGAACAGCTCCAGCGCACGCGCCGCCATCGCCTTGTGGTCGAGCAATGCAATGGGTCCGAATTTGCGCTTCAGCTCGCGGCCGAGGAAGACGTTGGCGGCGGCGGTCAGATTGTCTGATAGCGCGAGGTCCTGGTAGACGACCTCAATGCCGACGGCGCGGGCATCGACCGGCCGGTTGAAATGGACCGCACTGCCGGCAAAGCGGATCTCGCCATGGCTGGGGCGGAAATTGCCGGCGATGATCTTGACCAGCGTCGACTTACCGGCGCCGTTGTCGCCCATCAGGCCGACGACCTCGCCCGGGAACACCTGCATGTCGACGTCATGCAGTGCCCGGATCGCGCCGAACTCCTTGCCGATGCCAGTCAGCTCGAGCACCGGCGTTGCTTCAGCGCTTGTCATCAGCGGCCTTCCTCAGACATGACGGTTGACCAGGGATTCCAGATATTCCTGCCGGCCCGAGCGCGGCTGCGGGTCGAAGCCGGGGCCGAGCGCACGGTCGGCGAGATCGGCGAGTGAACGCTGGCCACCGAGAATGGCCCGGCCCTCGGGCCTGGCCCATCCTTCGTAGCGCTTGGCAAGCGGTGTGGTGAGCACGCCGGCGTCGAGCATGTCGGCGGCGGCAAGGAAGGCGCGCGCGCAGGCATCCATCGAGCCGACATGGGCGTGGATCAGATCGTCGGGATCGATCGACTGACGCCTGATCTTGGCATCGAAATTGAGCCCGCCCGCGGTGAAGCCGCCGTGGTTCAGGATCTCGTGGAACACCAAGGCGAGCTCCGGCACGTTCATCGCGAACTGGTCGGTGTCCCAGCCGAGCAGATCGTCGCCGCGGTTGACGTCGAGCGAGCCGAATACGCCGAGCGCCTCGGCGAGCGCAACCTCGTGATGGAAGGAGTGACCGGCGAGGATGGCGTGGTTCTGCTCGATGTTGAGCTTGACGTCGTTCAGGAGATCGTAGCGCTCGAGGAAGCCGTAACAGGTGGCGACGTCGAAATCGTATTGATGCTTGGTCGGCTCCTTCGGCTTGGGCTCGATCAGGATCGGCCCCTTGAAGCCTATTCTGTGCTTGTGCTCGACCACCAGCGAGACGAAGCGGCCGAGCTGGTCGAGCTCGCGCTTGAGATCGGTGTTGAGCAGCGTCTCGTAGCCCTCGCGCCCGCCCCATAGCACGTAATTCTGGCCGCCGAGCCGGTGCGTCACCTCCAGCGCAGCGCGGACCTGGCCGGCGGCATAGGTGAAGATATCGGGGTCCGGATTGGTCGCGGCGCCCGCCATGTAGCGACGATGCGTGAACAGATTGGCCGTGCCCCAGAGCAGACGGACCTTCGCGGAAGCCATCTTCGCCTCGAACAGATCGGCAATCGCGTTGAGATTGGCGACGGACTCGCTGAGCGAGGCGCCTTCCGGCGCCGCATCGACGTCGTGGAAGGTGAAGAACGGCACGTCCAGCAGGCGGAACAGCTCGAAGGCAACATCGGCCTTCGCCCGCGCCAGCGCCATCGCATCGGTGCCGTGGTGCCAGGGCCGCAGGAAGGTCTCGCCGCCGAAGGGATCCGCGCCCGGCCAGCAGAACGAATGCCAATAGCAGACGGCAAATCGTAAGTGGTCCTCCAGCCGGCGGCCATGCACGAGGCGGTCCTTGTCGTACCAGCGGAAGGCGGGCGTGTTGTCCGCATCTTTGCCGGCAAAGGCGACAGGCCTGCTGGCCTCGAAGAATTTGGCTGACGCGTTCACTCAGGCAGTCTCCTTCAATGCAGGATAAAGCGCCCGCCAGCGCAGATAGGCCTCGTCATAGGCCGCAGTGACGGACGGGCGGGGTGTGAAGCTCGCGAGCCGCCGCGGGGGTTTGCAGACCGCTGCGGGGTCCTCGCCGGTCGCGGCGATACGGCCGAGCCGCGCAGCGCCGAGCGCGGCGCCCACTTCGCCTTCCTCAACGCGATGAACGGGAATGCCGAGCACGTCGGCGCAGATCTGCGCCCACAGCGGCGAGCGCGAGCCACCGCCGACCAGATCGAGCTCAGCAAGCGGCCCACTCGCCGCGCTCAGCGCGGCCAGATTGTCGCGCGCGGCAAAGGCGACGCCTTCGAGCACGGCCTGGACGATCTGCGATCGCCCGGTCGCACCGCGCAAGCCCACAAAGGCGCCGCTGGCGGCGGCATCGTTGTGCGGCGTACGCTCGCCATCGAGATACGGCAGGAAAGAGACGGGGCTGGGCCCGTCGACACGCTCGCCGAGCGGCGCCAAGAGCGCTGCGGCGGGAGTCTCCATCACGCCAGACAGCCAGGCGAGCGAGGCCGCGGCCGACAGCATCACCCCCATCTGATGCCAGAGGCCGGGCAGCGCATGGCAGAAGGCATGCACGGCCGAAGCCGGCGCCGGCGCGAAGCGGTCGGTAACGCGGAAGACCACGCCCGACGTGCCCAGCGACAGCAAGGCATTGCCCGGCGCGATCGCGCCAAGCCCGATCGCGCTCGCCGCATTGTCGCCGGCGCCGCCGGCGACCACGACATCCGCAGTCATGCCCCAGCGCTGCGCGTATTCCGACGCAAGCACCGCGCTCACCTCGCTGCCCTCGACCAGGCGCGGCATGTGATGCAGATCGAGCCCGGTGGCATGCAGCAACAGTGCCGACCAGCGGCGCAGACCAACATCCAGCCACAGCGTGCCGGCGGCGTCCGACATATCCTCGACCATTTCGCCGGTGAGGCGATAGCGGACATAGGCCTTGGGCAGCAGCACCTTTGCGACGCGATCGAAGATCTTTGGCTCATGCCGCGCCACCCAGAGCAGCTTCGGCGCGGTGAAGCCAGGCATGGCGAGATTGCCGCCGATCGCGTGCAACGACGGACAGCGCCGCTCCAGCATGGCGCATTCGGCGTGCGAGCGGCCGTCGTTCCAGAGAATCGCGGAACGCAGCGGCCGCCGATCCTCGCCAAGCAGCGTCGCGCCGTGCATTTGGCCCGACAGCCCGATGCCGGCGACCCGCGCGACCTCGCGCGGATGGCGGGCGGCGAGATCGTCCACCGCGCCGATCGCCGCATCGACCCAGGCGTCCGGATCCTGCTCGGACCACAGCGGCGCCGGGTGCGACAGCGCAAGCTCGCGCGCGGCCGTCGCGACAATCGCGCCGGCTTCGCTCACGAGCACCGCTTTCACACCGGACGTGCCGATGTCTAGTCCGAGATACACGCCATCCTCCCTTTACCTGTCGCGGTGCGCGAGCTTGACGTCGCATTCACCGCTGCCGACCATTTTGAAATCCAGCTGCCACTAGGGCAGATTGTCCCGCATCACGATGTCGATCCTGATCTTCTCCTGTTCGCGCAAGATCGGCTCGCCGCGGGCGAGCGCGAGCAGAACGCGCACGGCAGCACGCGCCTCATGGCCCGGGTTCTGCGAGATCGCCGCATCCATCACGCCCTGCAACAGCAGCCGCCGTGTCAACGCGGTGACGTCATGCCCGACGAACACCACTTGCTTATCGCGGCCGGCATCGGTCAAAGCCTTGGCGACGCCTTGCGTGCCGGCGCCGACGTTATAAAGGCCGACAATGTCAGCATGCCTGCCGAACAGCCGCGCCAATACTTGCTCCGAACGCTCGTCCTCGTCGCGCCCTTCCAGCACCGGCAGCACGCTGAGATCCGGGAATTCCGTCGCCATCACCTGGTTGAAGCCGAAGATGCGCTCGGCGTGGTCGCGCAGGCCCTGCGAGCCCGCGACGATCGCGACCTTGCCGAACCTCTGGCCGACCAGCCGCCCGACCAGCGCGCCGGCGGTGCGACCCGCAGCGATGTTGTCGATGCCGACATAATGATGGCGGCGCGAGGACGGCACGTCCGAGACCAGCGTCACCACCTTGGCGCCGGCATCGACGAGATCGTTGATGGCGGCGCGGACACCCGGATGGTCCAGCGCCACCACGGCGATGCCATCGTAATCGCCCGATAGCGCCTCCAGCGTGCCTGCGAGCGCGGAGGGGTCGAAGACGTCGGTCGCCACCATCTCGACGCTGAGGCGGCGGGCCGACAGCCAGGCCGACATTTCGCCGAGATAGGCTTCGATCTGCTGCATGAACGGGTTCGAGCCGGACGGCATCACGAAAGCGAAGCGCCGGGCGCGGCTGCGGGCGAGCTCGGCGGCGGCAACGTGCGGCTGGAACGAATTGCGCTCGATCGCCGCCTTGACGCGCCGCACCGTGTCCGGGCGCACGCCCGGGCGGTTGTGGAGGACGCGGTCGACCGTGGCGAGGCTGACGCCGGCCTCGCGGGCGATATCCTTCAGCGTCAGCGCAGTCGGGGTGAGCGTCTCGGCCATGGCTGAAGGCTAGCAGAGGTGTTTTGAGGTACGCAACTCATTTTGATGGACGATAATCATTTGGCTCCCTCCTCCCAGGAACAGGACCTTCAATTGGCCGTTGCCGCCGCGTGCGTAACGACATCACCCATGATCCCGGCGAGGGCCTGAGCCCGACGCTCGAGCGCAACATCAAGGCGCTGGTCGCGCGGCGGCGTGGGGAGCAGCGGGCTGCGACGGGCCAGGAAAAACTCGCCGACGCGATCACGGCCTTCACCGGCAGCATGCCGTTTGTTTATCTCCACCTGGCCATATTTGGTTTCTGGATCATCGCCAACCTGAATTGGCTGCCAGGGATCCGGGCCTGGGACGAGAGTTTTGTGGTGCTGGCGATGATCGCCTCGGTGGAAGCGATTTTCCTCTCCACCTTCGTGCTGATCTCGCAGAACCGCATGACCGCCGCCGCGGACAAGCGCGCCGATCTCGACCTCCAGATCAGCCTGCTCGCCGAGCATGAACTGACCAAGGTTGCCCGCCTGCTCACGCAGATCGCCGAGCGGCTCGACGTCAAACCTGACTCGAAGCGCGATCTGGAGGAAGCGGCCCGGGACATCGCCCCCGAACGCGTGCTCGACAAGATCGAGGAGACGCGAAGAAGTTGAGGCTGCATGCACCTTGCGCCAGTCGGCAGGCTCAGCTGGTGGTTAGATCCAGCGTCAGGAACAGGCTGTTGGGATCCTCGACATAGCCTTCGAATGGACCGCAGGCGACGAAGCCGTGGGCCTGGTAGAGGGCGTGCGCGGGTTTGAAATAATCCCAGGAGCCGGTCTCCAGGCTGAGCCGCGTCATGCCGCGCATGCGGGCTTCACTGATGATGTGGCGGAGCATCTGGCCGCCGAAGCCGCGCCGGCGCGTGGTCTGCAGCGTGTGCATCGACTTCACCTCGCCGTGGTCGGCCGAAAGCGTCTTCAGCGCGCCGGTGGCGACCAGTGTCTCGCCGTCCCAGCCGGTCCAGAATGCGATGTCGGGTCCACGAAGACCGGAGAGATCAAGTGCATGGGCGCTACCGGGCGCGGTCTGCGCCCGCGCCGCCGTGACGTGGTGATCGAGCAGCGCGATGACGCGGGCATCAAAGGTGTCGCCGGGGCGGATGTGCATCGTCAGGGCCTCACTCCAGGGTCTCGCATCGGTGCCCTCACATCTTGCCGTAGGAAGCGCCGCGCCGCGTGATGACAACGTAGCGCGCATCCTGCCAGGTCTCGTTCTCGAAAATCACCGCGCGCATCACGTCGAAATCCAGACAATCGCCCTCGCGCAACCGCACCGCCTTGGCGTCGATATGCACGGCGATGGCGCCCTCCAGCATCAACAGCTGTTGGGTGAACGCGTTGCGGCCCCAGGGACTGTATGGCACCCGCGCGCCGGCCGGCAGGTCGACGACGATGATCTCGATCCCGCTCGCCGCATCGGTCGGCGAGGCGTGGCGCCTTCGATAGCCGCTGTCGGGATCGCGCCAATGCGGCTGATCGGCAAGTCGCACCAAGCGCTCGGGCGGCTTCTCGGCCAGCGCAACGACATCGCTGAGCGACACGTCGAGCGCTGCGCAGAGTTTTCCGAGCAGCGCAGCCGTCGCACTGCTCTGCGCCCGCTCCACCCGCCCGATCATGGCCCGGCTGACGCCGGACCGAGCCGCCAGTTCGTTCAACGTCATGCCGGCCTGGGTCCGCAGCGTCTTCAGGCGGCGGCCGATCGCGCGATCGAGTTTCTGCTGGTCCATTTTTTTCAGCCCCGGCCTTCATCCAAACATTGCCCAGTGCAAGGACCGCATGCCGCCTCGACCAACCTAAGCCGGGCGAGAGGCGAATGCGGGGAGCGCCAGTCCAATATATTAGAATCTTTGCGCAGCCAGGACACCCGATTAGGATGCTTCCCATAATCACGACCGGGAGGCGACGTGGGCGAGCCGACGCAGCGGACGATCAAGGCCAACGGTATCAGCCTCAACGTCGCCGAGCAGGGCGATGGGCCAATGGTGCTGCTCTGCCACGGCTTTCCGGAAGGCTGGTACTCCTGGCGCCACCAGCTCGACGCGCTGGCAGCGGCCGGCTACCGCGCTGTTGCGCCCGACATGCGCGGCTATGGCAAGAGCGACCGGCCCGAAGCGATCGACCAGTATACGATCTTGCACATGGTCGGCGATCTCGTCGGCGTGCTCGACGCGTTCGAGGCGAAGGACGCCGTGATCGTCGGGCATGATTGGGGCGCGACAATCGCCTGGCACACGGCGCGCCTGCGTCCCGATCGCTTCCGTGCCGCTGCCATTCTCAGCGTACCCTATCGCCCGCGCAGTCCCGTGCGGCCGACCAGCGTCATGCCGCGGACAGCGGATGCGCAGTTCTATCAGCTGTACTTTCAGGAGCCCGGTGTCGCCGAAGCGGAGTTCGAACGGGATCCGCGCGCAACGCTCGGCGCCATGCTCTTCGGCGGTTCCGGCGAAGGGGCGGCGGCGATCCGCGCCAATGCCGAGCGTGCCGGCAGGACCGTCGGCGTCGGGATGGTCTCGCGCAAGGATGGCATGTTGCCGAAGGTGCAGGTGCCGCTCCCCTCATGGCTGAGCGTCGCCGACCTCGACCATTACGGCGTCGAATTTGCCCGCAGTGGGTTTCGCGGGCCGCTCAACTATTACCGTAACATCGATCGCAACTGGGAGCTGATGGCGGCCTTCGAGGGGGTGAAGGTGACCGTGCCCTCACTCTTCATCGCCGGCGATCGTGACATGGTCATTGCCTTTCCCGGTGCCGCCGAGCATCTCGCCAACATGAGACAATGGGTGCCGCAGCTGCGCGAGATCAAGATGCTGCCGGGCTGCGGACATTGGACGCAGCAGGAGCGGCCGGCGGAGGTGAACGCGGCGATCGTGGAATTCCTGCGAAGCCTGCCGAACTGAAGCCTGGAGCGGGCGAAGGGAATCGAACCCTCGTATGCAGCTTGGGAAGCTGCCGTTCTACCATTGAACTACGCCCGCGCGCGGGTGCTTCGCGCACCTCCTGATTAGCCGAGACAGCGCCGCGCGCCAAGCGCTTTGGCGCAGGCAACCTGACGCTTCTTAACGGTTTGGCAAGATTCCAGGTGCGCCGGATTGTGGCGGTGTTATGATTTCGTGTCTGGGGAGACGTGCACTGAGTGGGGCGTGTGCATGGTGGGGCGTGGTTACGCGATCTTCGACACGGCCATAGGGCGCTGCGGCATCGTCTGGAGCAGCACCGGCGTGGTCGCCGTGCAATTGCCGGAGGCGCGGGAGATCGACACCCGACGCCGGATTTTTGCGCTCCATCCCGAGGCGCGTGAGCAACGGCCGTCCAAAAACGCCGAGCTTGCAATCGAGGGCATCGTGGGTCTGCTGCAGGGCAGCGACCCCGATTTTTCCAACGTCAGCCTGGACGCCGGCGGCGTGCCCGGTTTCAACCGGCGCGTCTACGAATACGCCTGCACCATTCCGCGCGGGGACACGCGCACTTATCACGAGATTGCCAAGGCGCTGGGCGCCTCCGGTGCCGCGCATTCGGTGGCGCAGGCGATCGCGAAAAATCCGTTCATGCTGATCGTCCCCTGCTACCGGGTGCTGGAGGCCAGCAATTACACCGACCGGCGCTCGCCCTACGCCGGCGTGATCTCCAAGCGACGGCTGCTGGCGCTCGAGGGCGCCCATCCCATCGCCAGCAAGACGCTGTTCGAGGTGCTGCTGCCGGTTGCCCCGCCACGCGTTCCCACCTAGATAGGCGGCATGGACGCGACCACGCTGCTGACGACGCCATCGATGACGGTCTCCGAATTTCGCTGCGATGCGGGACCGGAGGACACACCCTTTGCAGAATGCCGCACCGGGCATTCCATCGCCTATGTCCGCTCCGGCAGCTTCGGCTGCCATTGCCGCGCCGGCTTCTTCGAACTGGTGGCGGGATCAATGCTGGTCGGCACGCCCGGCGAGGAATACACCTGCACGCATGAGCACGTGTGCGGCGATATCTGCCTTTCGTTCTTCCTGAGCGAGGACCTGGTCGAGACTCTCGGCGGGCGGCGTGAGGTCTGGCACGTCGGCGCGACGCCGCCGCTGCCCGAGCTGATGGTGCTGGGCGAGCTGGCCCAGACGGCGGCAGATGGCAACAGCGATCTCGGCCTCGACGAAGTCGGCCAAATCCTGGCGGGCCGCTTCATTGAGGTCGTCTCAGGCAAGACGCGCAAGCCGGCGCCGCCCACCGCGCGCGACCGCCGGCGCGCGGTGGAAGCCGCGCTGTGGATCGACGAGAACTCGCAATCCGAGCTCGACCTCGAGCAGGCAGCAAAGCAGACCGGCCTCAGCCCGTTTCATTTTCTCCGGCTGTTCTCGGCGGTGCTCGGCGTCACCCCGCATCAATATCTGGTGCGCTCGCGCTTGCGACATGCCGCGCGGCTGCTCACCGAGGACGATACCGCGGTCACCGACATCGCCTATGACGTCGGCTTTGGCGATCTCTCCAACTTCGTCCGCACCTTCCATCGCGCCGCCGGCGTATCCCCGACCAAGTTCCGGCAGGCCTCGAAGGGGGAGCGCAAGATTCTCCAAGAGCAGCTTGCCCTCAACTGACTAGGTTCGTCTCCGGCGCGCGCCATCAAGCGGCGCGCAGTGCAAATGGAGACGATCATGTACGACCACATCGGATTGCGCGTTGCCGACCTCGATGCCGCCACGCGCTTCTACAGCGCAGTGCTGGCGCCGCTCGGCTATATCCTGTGCTCAAGCGGCGACGGCTATGCCGGCTTCGGGCCGAAGGGCGAGCCGGCGCTGTGGCTGCACCTGAACAAGGGACGCAAGGCCGATGGCGCGCATATCGCCTTCCGCGCCAAGGATCACGACGCGGTCAAGGCGTTCCACAGCGAAGGGCTGAAGAGCGGCGGTCGCGACAATGGCGGCGCCGGCCCACGCAAGGATTACAGCCCGACCTATTATGCGGCGTTTTTGATCGACCCTGATGGCAACAATGTCGAGGCGGTTTGTGCGTGAGCGTGCTCGCGCCTCGCTACAAGCCGTCATGCCCCGGCTTGCCGCCTTCGCTAAAGCTTCGGCGGCCGAGCGCCCTTGAGGCCCCGGCGTAGCGTTGGCGGAGCCGGGACCGGGTCATCCAGTACGCTTCGCGATCCTATCACGTCGGTCTCTGGAATACTGGATTGCCCGATCAAGTCGGGCGATGACGGCCCTATCGCCCGCCTCTCCACATTATAGGAAATAGGAATCCCCATGGCCTCCATCCACAATGACATTCCCCTTCCCGCCTCCGCGCGCGACGTCTGGGACGCCGTGCGCGACTTCGGCGCGCTGCATCAGCGGCTGGTGCCGGGCTTCGTCACCGCCTGCAACCTCGACGGCGATGCGCGCATCGTCACCTTTGCCAACGGTTCGGTGGCACGCGAGGTGCTGGTCGATTGCGACGACGCGCGGCGACGGCTGGTCTATGCGATCAACAACGAGCGGCTGAAGCACTACAGCGCCTGCGTGCAGGTGATCGCCGAGGGCGAGACGAGGTGCCGTCTGGTCTGGACCATCGACATGTTGCCGAACGAGCTTGCGTCCTATGTTCAGGGGCAGACCAGCGAAGCCGTGATCGCGTTGCACAAGGCCTTTCCGCCCGCCGCGGCGTGACCTTTCTCACAGCGATCCGCCCTCGCCAGCCGTAACCATGGCGACGTGCGTCCGGTTGGCTCCGCTCTCCCGGCGGAGCCGCGCACGCGAGGAGCATGCCATGAGAGGTGCGGACAAGGTGATCTGCCAGGCGGCCGCCGTGCTGCTGTTGTTTTCCGTCGCGAGCACGCCGGCGAAGGCGCAGCTTGCGGGTTTTGGTGGCGGTGCCGGCGGCGAGGACATGATGACCCAGATGGCGCCAATGCTGGAGATGATGAAGGCGAAGATGGGCAAGCGCCGCTTCGCCATGCTGATGCAGACCATGGGCCCGATGATGAGTCGCATGATGGAGAACGGCGGCGGGCTTGGTGGCATGATGGGTGGCGGAGGCTTCGGTGCGCCGAACTACGGCGGCTACACGCCGATGAGCGGCGGCTATATGCCAGTCGGGATCGGCAGTATGGGCAGCGGCGACATTATGGGCATGCTCGGTGGCGCCGGAGGCGGAGACATGATGGCGATGATCCCGCAATTGATGCGGCTCGCCAATGCCGGCGGCGGCCATCGCCGCCACAGGCATCGCTAGTCGGCAACAGCTGACAGAGCTGGCCTGATCGCAGGTTTCGTCTTGCGCGGTCCCCAGCGGGTCAGCACCACGCTGGAGCACGACAGCAGGCCGAGCACGACCATCGAGCTTGCGGCGAGCCAGAAGAAGCTCTGCGCGCTGGCGTCGTGGGCCGACAGCCACCAGCCACAAGCGGCGATGTAGATCAATCGCGCGGTCTGCGCCAGCACCGGCCCGATCACCTTGGCGGCGCCCTGCGAGGAGAAATACATCGTCGTTGCGAGGCCGAAGAAGGCGTAGAACGGTCCGACCGTCGAGAGATATTGATGGCTCGCCGCACGCACGGCCACGCTGTCGGTGAAGATGTTGACCCAGAGATCGGGGAAGATCGCAACGAGGCATGCCGGCGCGCCGACTGCCACGAAAGCCGCAGCACTGGCGATCCAGGCGATGCGCCGGGCGCGCGCGATGCGGCCCGCGCCGATCGCCATCCCGACCATCGGCACACAGGCGATGCCGAACGAGAATGCGATCGAGGTCAGCAGGAATTCCAGCCGCGCGCCGATACCGTAGCCGGCGAGGATCGCGGTGCCGAACTGCGCCAGCATGTGAGTGAAGATCGAGATCGTCAGCACCGATTGCAACGGCGAGAAGCAGGCGATGGCGCCGACCTTCAGGATGTCGAAAAACATCGCCCATTGGATGCGCAGGCCGCGCAGCTTCAGGACGATTCGGGCGCGGCCGGAGAACAGGTACCAGCCCATCACGCCGATGTTCATGCAATAGGCGATCAGCGCGCCGGCCGCGACGCCGCGCATGCCGAGCTGCGGCACCGGCCCGAGCCCAAGGCCCAGCGTGCCCCCCAGCACGATCTGCCAGACCGCCGAGTTGAGGATCAACAGCGACGGCAGCTTCATGTTGCCGGTGCCGCGCAGGACGCCCGCCAGGGTGTTGAGCAGCCAGGGCAGCACCGCGCCGCCGAAAAACACCTGCGTGTAGGCGATGGCGTGGGTCAGCACATTGCCACGGCCGCCGAGCAATTCCAGCAGGCGCGGCCCGAAGATCAGCATGCCCAGCATGAAGACGAGACCGAAACTGATGCCGATCAGAATCGCGTGCACGGCGAGGTTTCCGGCGCGCTCGCGATCCCCGGCGCCCAGCGCACGCGCGATGGCGGAGGCCACCGCGCCGCCCATGGCGCCGCCCGACATCGTCATGGTCAGGATCACGGTCGGAAACACCAGCGCCATCGCGGCCAGCGCCTCGACGCCGAGCCGGCCGACATAGGAGGTCTCGGCGATCACCACGCACATGCCGGCCGACAACCCGATCACGTTCGGCCAAGCGAGCCCAAGCAGGGTGCGCAGAATCGGACCGTCGGTCAGCGCGCTCCTGACGGGACGCGGAGGCGGCGGCAGCGGGCGCTCCTGTTCATCGACCGGGATTTCGGCGATGTCGGACATGTCTTCTCCCGGACACGAGCGCCATTTGCGGCGCGGCAATAAACAGGTGTGCCAATAAATCTATTCGCGCGCAGGGCGCGGCAGGGCTTGTTAGCATGGCGGGCGCCGATTCCTCCTGCGTCAGGTGCAGGCGTGCCCTGCGGCAGCGGCTTGTCACCCTCGCCTATTCAATCGTCCAGACCAGCGGCGGGCGGCCGCCCTTCGCGGTCCGCATGCGCACGCCTATGTTTCTTCCGCATCCTGCAGCGAGGCCCTCGAACAATCCTTCCAGCACCTTGGCGCAGGTGGGGTGATAGTCGGCGACATCGTCCATCAGCTTCCAGCTCCGCTGATGGATTGCAAAGGCGCCTTCGGATTGCGAGGTCTCGGCGGCATCGTCCTGCGCGGCAAACAGCGCGCTCAGGAACGATGCGAATTCGCCCGCACCACCGCGGCCGCGGCCCATCGCCAGCGCCGCCGCGACCTCGTCGAAATATTGCATGCCGATCAGCTTGCCGGTGAGATGCAGGAGATAGCCGGCGTCCTCGGGGCCGAACAGCTGCACCATCACGGGCGCGGCGGTGCGGACATATTCCATGGCGTAGTTGCGATAGGCTTTCTCGAGCCGCGGTTTCGGCCAGCTCGTCACCGGCAAAGCCGGCGCGGTCTTCGCATCGAACGTAGGGGCCTCCAGATGCCGCGCGAACACCAGGCGCTGGTCGAGCTCGAGCGGATGGTCGTATTGATGATAATAGCCTTCGAGCCCATCCTGGCCGTCGACGCTCTGCTTGGTGCAGACGAAGCCGAGGCGGAGATCGCCGAGCGCTACGCCGTTGTTGGCGTGCCAGCCACGCAGCATCGCGCGAGAGACTTCGCCGGGCACGCCGCAGATTGCGGTGCCCCTCCAGATCCAGCGCGGCGGCGGGTAGCGGATCCAGGCCTTGGTGTCGCTCTCATACATGTATTCGACATGCACGCCGCCGATCCAGTTGGAGAGATAGTGATATTGCGCGGCAGCCACCGCCGGCGGCAGATGACGGAGGCCGAGCTTTTGCAAGCCAGGCAGGAAGCGCTCCTGCTGCTGGCGGCGGAACACGCGGAAGACGAATTCAGCGGCATCCGCCGTGCCGCGCCGCGTGACCACGGTGAGGATCAGGCCGGTGAAGTAGGCGTGATAGAGATCGGCGACCGCGCGCCAGCGTTTCCATTGGGCTTCCTGCGCTGTGTCTGATATGGCGGTCATGTTCGCTCCCGATCATTGTTTTGATCGAATGTGTCACTGCACCGGGTGACAGGCAACATGCCACGCATGCAGGCCGCCCTGCACGACGGCCCGTCAATTCCGCATCACGAATTTTGCGCAGCCTTGGCCGCGCGCTCGCGCTCAATGCGCTCCGTCACGTCGCGCGCCATCGCGACCGATCCGAGCACGGCTGCGCCAGCATTCCGTACTAGCGCAAAGGTCATCTCAATGTAGAGCTTGCGCCCGCTCTTGTGCAGCGCGCGGGTCAATGTCGGCTTGCCTGCAAGCTTCATCGTGCCGCTGGCCAGCGCAGCCTCGAAGCCTTTCCAGTGCGCGGCGCGCAGATGCTCGGGAATGATCAGATCGAGGTTCTGGCCGAGCGCCTCCGCGGCGGAGAAACCGAACAAGGCGGCCGATGCCCGATTCCAGCGCGTGATCGTGCCGGAGCGATCCGAATAGATCAGCGCGTCCGCGACGTCGTCGATGATTCTCGCGTCAAGTTGGGATGGATTGCTCATGACACCACCTCGCATGTAGCCCGGATCTCGGCCCGCATCCTGACACATACTCGGTGTCATCGCCCGACTTGATCGGGCGATCCAGTACTCCGCGGCGGACATTTTTGAAACGAACTACCGCCGCAGAGTACTGGATGCCCCCGACAAGCCGGGGCATGACAGCGGAGCGTGGGACTAGCGCTACCGGAAATGCTTGCTCAGCTTCAGCCCCTGCGCCTGGTAGTTCGAGCCGATGCGCTGGCCGTACATCGCATCGGGACGCGCCAGCATCTTCTCGTAGACGAGGCGGCCGACGATCTGGCCATGCTCGAGGATGAAGGGCACCTCGCGCGAGCGCACCTCCAGCACGGCGCGCGCGCCTTGCCCGCCGGCACCGGCATAGCCGAAGCCGGGATCGAAGAACCCGGCATAATGCACGCGGAATTCGCCGACCAAGGGATCGAACGGCACCATCTCCGCGGCGTAATCGGGCGGAACCTGCACGGCCTCTTTCGAGGCCAGGATGTAGAACTCGCCGGGATCGAGGATCAGGCTGCCATCGGGACGGGCCGACATCGGCTCCCAAAAATCTTCCACCGCATAGCCGGAGCGACGGTCGACGTCGACGACGCCGGTGTGGCGCTTGGCGCGGTAACCGACGAAGCCGTTGGCCTTCTCGCCGGAGAGGTCGACCGAGACGGCGACGCCGCCGGCCAGGTCGGCATCGTCGATGTCGACGAGGCGCTCGGTCGCATGCAAGCCATCGAGTTCGTCGGCATTGAGGATGGCGTCACCGGTGCGGAAGCGCACCTGCGACAGACGCGAGCCCTCGCGCACCAGCACCGGAAACGTCTTCGGGCTGATCTCGGCATAGAGCGGGCCGTGATAACCGGCGCCGATCATGTCGAAGCGGCGGGTCCCGTCGGCGATCACGCGGGTGAAGACGTCGAGCCGGCCGGTCGAGCTCTTGGGATTCGCGGCCGCGACGATTTCCGGCGGGAGCGCGAGGCTCTCCAGCAGCGGCACGATGTAGACGCAGTTGGTCTCGAGCACCGCGCCGTCGGCAAGACTGAACTCGTGCAGCTTCAATTCGTCAATGCGCTCGGCGACGGTGGCGCCGGGACCGGGCAGGAAGCTGGCGCGGACGCGATAGGCGATGTCGCCGAGGCGCAGATCGAGGCTCGCCGGCTGGATCTGGCTTTCGACGAAGTCGTAGGCGGGCAGGATCAGCCCCGCCTCTGCCATCGCCGCAATCATGCGGTCAGGCAGGATACCATTGGCATCGGCAGCGACCGTGAACGTCAACCGGGGGTCCTCATCAAGGGGCAAACGCATCCCGAGATACGGGAAATACTAGCCTTTTACGGCTATCCGATGGACGCCTTGACGGAAAGGGCATTGCGGAATATGAGCATCACTTATCCCGTGGTGATTTGAGCCGGCCGGCTTGCAGCCACGTTAAATAAGTCGCTAAACAGGCCGGGGACCTCTGTGATCCCGGCCCGTGGAGATATCCAGGCCGGTTTTTTTGTGACCATTTTTGCTCGAATGGTCATGTCGGAGGTCCTATGTCGAAGTCGCCTGCCACTTACCGTCCCGAAACCCGCCTGGTCCATTCCGGCACCCTGCGCTCGCAATATGGCGAGACGTCGGAGGCGCTGTTCCTGACGCAAGGGTACGTCTACAACAGCGCCGAGGAGTGCGAGGCGCGGTTCAAGGGCGAGGACCCCGGCTTCATCTATTCGCGCTATTCCAATCCGACCGTCGCGATGTTCGAGCGCCGCATGATCGAACTCGAAGGCGCCGAAGCCGCTCGCTCGGCGGCAACCGGCATGGCCGCGGTGACGACGGCGATCCTGGCGCCCCTGAAGGCGGGCGATCATGTGGTGGCGTCGCGCGCGCTGTTCGGCTCGTGCCTCTATGTGGTGCAGGATCTGCTGCCGCGCTACGGCATCGAGACCACGCTGGTCGACGGCCTCGACCTCGACCAATGGCAGCGCGCCCTCAAGCCGAACACCAAGACGTTCTTCCTGGAGAGCCCGACCAATCCGACGTTAGATGTGCTGGACATTCCCTCGATCGCCGAGATCGCGCACAAGGGCGGTGCGCGACTCGTCGTCGACAACGTATTCGCAACCCCGATCTGGCAGAGCCCGCTCGCGCTCGGGGCCGACGTCGTGGTCTATTCCGCGACCAAGCACATCGACGGCCAGGGCCGCTGTCTTGGCGGCATCATCCTGTCCTCGGAAGCCTTCATCGCGGAGCACATCCACAATTTCATGCGCCAGACCGGCCCGTCGATCTCGCCGTTCAACGCCTGGGTCCTGCTCAAGGGCCTGGAAACGCTGGGCGTGCGCGTGCGCGCGCAGACCGACACCGCAGCGCGCATTGCCGAGGTGCTGGCGAGCCATCCCAAGATCTCGCGGCTGGTCTATCCCGGCCGCGCCGATCATCCGCAGGCCGCGCTGGTGAAGAAGCAGATGCGTGGCGGCTCGACGCTGGTCGGTTTCGAGGTGAAGGGCGGCAAGCAGGCGGCGTTTCGCGTGCTCAATGAGTTGAAGCTGGCGAAGATCTCGAACAATCTCGGCGACGCCAAGAGCCTCGTCACGCATCCGGCCACTACGACGCATCAGCGTCTGAAGCCGGACGACCGCGCCGCGCTCGGCATCAGCGAGGGCTTCATCCGCTTCTCCGCGGGCCTCGAGCATGCGGAAGATCTGATCGAGGATCTGACCGCGGCGCTGGAGAAGGCGTGACGGGCGAATGGCGAATAGTGAGTGGCGAATAGACCCCATTCGCTATTCGCCATTCCCTATTCGCCCCTACATCGGCCGATACGTGCGCACATCAGCGGGCACGTTCACACCGAGCTTGATCTGGCCGACGGAGCGGATGATGTCGTCGGCGAGGAGCTGGGCGAAGCAGGCGTAGCCCCAATCGTTCATGTGCAGGCCGTCGGCGATGACGAAGCTCTCGACCGGGATTGCCTGTTTCTCGTGCCAGTCGCGCATCACCTCGAAGCGCGGGAAGATGCCAACGTGACGGAGCTCGGCGACCTTGCCGAGCAGCTTCACCATCTTGCCGGCGCTCTCGGCGCGCTGGTTGACCGCCGGCGAATATTGCGGATCGACCAGCACGATGTCGGCGCCGCCGGCGGCCTGGATGCGGCTGATGCCGTCCTCGACCAGCTTTGCGGTATCGGCGGGATCGAGGTTGCGCAGCACGGCGTTGGTGCCGACCTGCCAGATCACGAGATCCGGATGCACGTCGATCACCTGCGTCTGGAGGCGCTTCATCATCTCGGGCGCATCCTCGCCACCGACGCCGGCATTGATGACGGTGATGTCGGCGGTCGGATAGTGCCGGCGCAGCTGTGCGGCGAGACGGTTCGGATAATTGAACTCCGGCGAGCTCGCACCGAATCCTGCGGTGGACGACGAGCCGAACGCGACGATGACGACGGGCTGGCCGGCGACGAGCTTGCTTGCGACACGCGGCAGCGAGCCCATCGCCTTCGGGCCGCCCTTCGGCGGCAGGCAGGGCACGCGGCTGAAGATGTCGCCGGCCGACTTTGCGACTTCCTTCACCTTGTCGAGGGCGCGCGCCGTGACGCCGCGCTGCTCGGGGGACGTCGCGGCGACGGTGGTCTGGGAGGGCGGTGCGGCAGCGGGATCAGCCGGCTGCGCGGCCGTCGCCTGAGCGGCTTGCGTCTGCGCGCGCGGCTGCGAAGCGGGCATCAGCAGCAGCAGCGCCGCCGCCGCGGGCACCGCCAGCCATGACGTCAGGCAAAAAGGGCGGGGAGAACTCATTAACGCTAGACCTCAATTTTGCTGCTGGGCCGGCTCCAGATGGGCAGCATCAATCACGAACTGTGCCAACGCCCGGCCAAGGCAATCATGGACCTGTTTCGCCAGTTCAGGCCCGCGGGACGGGTTGAACAAGTCGAACTGGCCCTGATCATTCCACTGTCGCATGATCGCGAAACGGTCGAACAGCGGGACGTCGTGCTCCTGCGCCACCACACGCATATTATCGAGAAAAGGCTGCGCCGCGATCATGGTTTCAGTGCGCGGACTGTACTGCAAATTCATCAAGACGACGTCAGCCCCTGCCTTTTGCAATGCAGTAACCCCTTCTGTTACCGCGCCGCGAAAATCGTCGGGATCGATGGATCGGATAGCATCCACGGTCCCGGTCTGCCAGATGACCAAAGTAGGCGTTTTTGCTTCCATCAGCTTAACGAAAGTGGACGCGGTCTCCCCTGCCGTTTTCTTGCTCTGTATTTCTACGGAGACGTGCACCACTTCGGACGCGGGCAGCTTCTCCTTGAGGATCGTCTCCATGCGTGCCGGATATGAGCTGCTCTCCGAGGATGGAATCGTGGTTGAGCGGCTTCCGATGACCAGAATCTCGAGCGGCTTGCCGGCCTTGATGGCATCGGCGACCTTGGGCAGCTGGCTTTCGCTGGTAAGCAGATAGGACGGCAATTCGCAGGCCGCGGGCGCGGCCGAGGCAGCAGGCGCAGCATCGCCCGCGCGCGCCGTGGCCGCGGCGAGGCCACCGCATAGCAGGATCAGGCTCAGGAGAACCTTCGCCTTCATCAGCCCCCTCCCGCCAGATCGGCGTTGCCGACGGCGTTTTTGGTTTTCGCACCGCTCTTGTCAGCCACGCGCTTGTACCACGAAATCACCCACGCCACCCCCCACATGATCAGGATTCCGGAGAGACTAATCAACGCATGCATGGCTGCCCCGCCGGAAACTTCGGCCAGGATGAAATGGCCGGCGAAAGCCAGGAAGACGCCGAGACAGAAGATCTCGAGCGAATGCTGCCCGCACAGGATCAGCGGCCGCAGCCAGGGCGATTTCAGGCCCGGCCAGGTCCGCGGCAGGAAGCGCACGGTGAGCGCGGCCAGCGCCAGGAAATGGGTGAAGCGCAGCACGTCGAGATCGGTCTTGTCGATCGGATACATCCACTGCTCGAGCCGCTTCGGCATGAGGTGGCCGAGCTGCGGCACGTACCAGGTCAGCGTCACGTAGAACGCCGCGGCGAGATAGGCGATCGAGATCCACATCGTCACGGGTGATGCCAGAATGCGCGACATGCGCCGCGCGCCTCCGAGCGCACACCATGCACCGAAGACGAAAAGCAATTGCCAGGCCAGCGGATTGAACGCCCAGAAGCCGTTCGGATAGGCCGAGAAGTAGAGGTCGTATTCCCAGGTCACGGCGTAGAGCACGACCGAGAGGCCGAGCGTGACGTCGGGCTTCCACTTCATCGACCACAGGATCAACGGCAGCGCCAGCATCAGCACGATGTAGAGCGGCAGCACGTCCATGTTGACGGGCCGGAAGCGTAGCAGCAGCGCCTGGACGATGGTGACGTCGGGCTGCTTGAGGAAATCCATGATGCCCATCTCTTCGGTGTAGAGCGGGTTCTCGAAGCTGGTCGCCACATAGGAGATTTCGGCGAGGAAGATCGTGAACAGGAAGACGTGGGCGACGTAGATCTGCCAGACGCGGCGCAGGATGCGCGCCGTGGCGATGACGGCGCCGCTCTCCAGCATTGCCCGGCCGTAGACGAAGGCGGCGGTATAGCCGGAGATGAAGATGAAGATCTCGGTGGCGTCGCTGAAGCCGTAATTGCGAATGGTGAACCACGTCAGCAGGCTGGTTGGCAGATGGTCGATGAAGATCAGCCACAGCGCCAGCCCGCGGAACAGATCGAGCCGGAGCTCGCGCTCGCCGATCGCCGGCAGCGTAATGGCTGGCGCGGCGGCGCGCGGCTTGGTTCCTGCGGGTTTGGCACCGGCGGTTCCCGCGATCGTCGATCCCGTCACTTGGTCGGCAATGGTCATCGGGGCCAAAAACCCTTCCGCAAATCGCGACGTTCAATGGAGTTTACCGGTCCGGCCGTCGTCTCGCAAAGCGGCCGGATCACATAAGGTTGTCTCCCCTTGGAGTCCCTTCCCCGCGAATTCTGGCGGGACGATGTCGCCAAAGCCGTCTCCGGCGTTTGGTTCCCCAGGAGGATTTCGCTATGATGGGCCATCATGTACCGCGCCGTGACCCGCCAGATCGAAGTGACCGTCGAGCCGAGCTTTGTTCCGGAGCAGTCGTCGGCCGACCGCTCCCGCTATTTCTGGTCCTACACCATCGTCATCACCAATTCCGGCGACGAGACCGTGCAGCTGAAGACGCGGCACTGGATCATCACCGACGCCTCCGGCCGCCAGCAGGAGGTGAAGGGCGAGGGCGTCGTGGGTGAGCAGCCGATCCTGGCCCCCGGCGAGCGCTTCGAATACACCTCCGGCGTGCCGCTCACGACCGCCTCCGGCTTCATGACCGGCCGCTACCAGATGGTCAGCGAAAGCGGCGAGCGCTTCGAGATCGACGTGCCGACGTTCTCGCTGGACAGTCCGGACAACAAGCGGGTGTTGAACTAGCCTCCGATGTCATTGCTCGCGAAGGCGGAGAATCCAGCAAGCCGCGGCCTATCGGTTCAATCACTGTTCGGCTCAATCACTGTCGTCTCGGACTAATGGATCGCCCGATCACGGCCGGGCGATGACAGCGAGTACGTGCGAGCAGCCTCCCCAGCCTCGTCATTCCTAGCCTAGCTATGCGCGATGCCTAGGCGTCCTCCACGCCCGCCTCGTGCGGCGTGAACTGGTAGACCGACGAGCAGAACTCGCAGGTGACGACGACCTTGTCGTCCTTGACCATCGCGGCGCGATCGTCGGGCGAGAAGCTCTTGAGCATGGAGGCAACCGCATCGCGCGAGCAGGAGCACCGCGCTTCGAGAACCTGCGAATTGAATACGCGCACACCGCGCTCGTGGAAGAGGCGGAATAGCAGCCGCTCGCCGGAGAGCTCGGGATCGATCAGCTCGACGTCCTCGACGGTCTCGATCAGCGAGCGCGCCTCGACCCAGGCGTCGTCTTCGGCGACGCTGTGCACCTCGCTGCCCTCGGGCGCATCCCCGGGATGCAGGTCCGCCTGCCGCGCGCGCTCCGGCGCCTTGGGCAGAAACTGCATCAACATGCCACCGGCGCGCCAGCGATGCTTGCCGCCGTCGCTACTGCGCCATTCCTCGCCGACCGCAAGACGCACGCGCGTCGGGATCTGCTCGGAGCGGAGGAAATATTCGTGAGCGGCCTCTTCCAGGCTGCCGCCGTCGAGCGCGACCAGACCCTGGTAGCGGCTCATGTCGGGGCCCTGGTCGATGGTCATGGCGAGATGACCGCGGCCGAGCAGCGTGCCGGAATCTTTGGCGTCACCCAGACGCGCGGCATCGAAGCGCGCATAGGCGCGCAGGCGATCCGGCGCCATGTAGTCGACGACCAGGAACGACACCGGACCGTCGGTCTGGGCCTGAAGGATGAAGCGGCCCTCGAATTTCAGCGCCGAGCCGAGCAACGTCGTCAGCACGATGGCCTCGCCGAGCAGCTTGCCGACGGGAGCGGGATAATCGTGCTTGGTGAGAATGTCGTCGAGCGCCGGACCGAGCCGCACCAGGCGGCCGCGCACGTCGAGTGCGTCGACCTCGTAGGGCAGCACGGCGTCATCGATCGGAACCGGTGATGGCGCGCGAACCGGGCCTTCTGGCCCGGTTTTCATGTCAGGGGATTGGGAAACCATGGCCGTGTATCTGGGGTCGGAGGTGGGAAATGGAAGGGGGCGCGAGGGAGTGTTCCCGAGGCAGTTATGATCACACACGATACTGCTAATTCGGGGTCGTCCCGGCTTTCGCCAGGACGACGAACCAAACCCACTTCGCCTTCACCAGGCTGCGCTACTTCACCGCGTCAAAGCACCAGGCCAATATGCCCTTCTGCGCATGCAGGCGGTTTTCGGCCTCGTCGAACACGACCGATTGCGGGCCGTCGATCACTTCATCCGTGACCTCCTCGCCGCGATGGGCAGGCAGGCAGTGCATGAACAGCGCGTCGGGCTTGGCCAGCGACATCAGCTTGGCATTGACTTGGTAGGGCTTGAGCACGTTGTGGCGGTGCTCGCCTTCCTTGTCGCCCATCGACACCCAGGTGTCGGTGACGATGCAGTCGGCGCCCTTTACGGCGGCTTCCGGATCGGTGCCGAGCACGATCGGCGCATTGGTCATCTTGATCCAGTCGCGCATCGCCTTTTTCGGCGCGAGCTCCGGCGGCGTTGCGACGTTGAGCTGGAACTTGAAGCGCTCGGCGGCGTGGGCCCAGGACGCCAGCACGTTGTTGTCGTCGCCTGTCCAGGCCACCGTCTTGCCCTCGATCGGGCCGCGATGCTCCTCATAGGTCATGAGGTCGGCCATCACCTGGCAAGGGTGCGAACGGCGCGTCAGGCCGTTGATGACGGGCACGGTCGCATAGGCCGCAAGCTCCAGCAGCGCCTCGTGATTGAGGATGCGGATCATGATGGCGTCGACATAGCGCGACAGCACGCGCGCGGTGTCGGCGATGGTCTCGCCCCGGCCGAGCTGCATTTCGGCGCCGGTGAGCATGATGGGCTCGCCGCCGAGCTGGCGCATGGCGACGTCGAACGACACCCGCGTCCGCGTCGAGGGGCGCTCGAAGATCATCGCCAGCGTCTTGCCTTCGAGCGGCCTGACCGGCTGATGCGCCTTCTGCTTCGCCTTCATGGCGGAGGATGCGGCGAGCATGCGCTTGAGCTCCGACAGCGGGAGCTCATTGATGTCGAGGAAGTGCTTTGGCGACTTGCTCATCAGCTTGCCGCCCGCTTGGTCTGACTGCACGAGATCGCCGCGCAGGCGCGCTCGAGCCGCCCGACGCTGTCCTCGATCTCGGCTTCGGTGACGATCAGCGGCGGCAGGAAGCGCACGACATTGTCGCCGGCGCCGACGGTGAGCAGCTTTTCGTTGCGCAGGGCGGCAACGAGATCACCCGAAGGCACGACCGCCTTGATGCCGATCAGGAGCCCCTCACCGCGGACTTCGCTGACGATATCAGGATAGCGATCGATCACCGAGGCGAGCTTCTGCTTGAGCAGCAGCGACATCCTCTGCACGTGATCGAAAAAGCCGGGCTCGAGCATGACGTCGAGCACGGCGTTCGCAGCGGAGATCGCGAGCGGATTGCCGCCGAAGGTCGAGCCGTGCGAGCCGGGCGTCATGCCGGAAGCCGCTTCCGCGGTGGCAAGACAAGCGCCGATCGGGAAGCCGCCACCGAGCGCTTTCGCCAGCGACATCACGTCGGGGGTAACGCCGAGACGGCGATGCGCGAACAGATCGCCGGTGCGGCCCATGCCGGTCTGCACCTCGTCGAACGCGAGCAACAGCCCCTTCTCGTCGCAGAGCTGACGCAGCGCCTTGAGGAAGGCGGGTGTTGACGAACGCACGCCGCCCTCGCCCTGGATCGGCTCGATCAGGATGCCGGCGGTCTGCGGACCGATCGCCTTCTTCACGGCCTCGATGTCGCCATGCGGGACTTGGTCGAAGCCATCCATGGGCGGGCCGAAACCTTCAAGATATTTTGCCGAGCCCGTCGCCGCCAGCGTCGCCAGCGTGCGGCCGTGGAAGGCGCCTTCGAAGGTGATCATGCGATAGCGATCGGGATGGCCCTTGGCGGCGTGATAGCGCCGCACGACCTTGATCACGCATTCCAACGCTTCGGCGCCGGAATTGCAGAAGAACACGAAGTCCGCGAAACTTTCGTTGCACAGACGCGTTGCAAGCCGTTCGCCATCGGGACTCTGGAACAGGTTCGACATGTGCCAGAGCCTGGTCGCCTGCTCCTGCAACGCCTTGACCAATGCGGGATGGGCGTGGCCGAGCGCGTTCACCGCGACGCCCGAGGTGAAATCGAGATAGCGATCGCCATTGGTCGCGATCAGCCAGCAGCCTTCGCCGCGCTCGAAGCCAAGGTCCGCCCTGGCGAAAACGGGAAGCAGATGCGGCGCGGCGCTGTTGGTCATGACCATCACTTGGATGTTGCATTTGGACGTTGAGACCTGCCTGGCATGCCTTGCGCAGCGCACCATTGACCGGTCCGGAAAACGAAACGTGCCGCCTTTTAAGGGCGGCACGCGTCACCATCTTATGCCTGGCAAGACGGGTGTCAATGCCGCCGGAAAGCCTCGCGAAACGCCGAATCCGTAGTCTTGCGGTGCCGATCTTGCAGGGTTTTCACCACGGAACATGTGGAAGCGAGTCGGCGGACTCTTGCGCGGGAGTCACGCCATATTGTAGCGTTCGGACTGTCAGATACGACATCTCGTGCAGCGGTTCTGATCCCAAGAGTCCTCATGTACCGGCGTAAACGTTCGGGCGTCAGTCACGCGCCCGGCGAGCCTTAAGGGATTCTGACGGCACGGGTTTTTCAAGGCTTAAGCATTCGCTGTGAGGCCCCAGGATGGCGGCGCGCAACGAGGGAAAGGGTGCAATGACGGTTTTGACCTGGTCCGATGATCGCGTCGAGCAGCTGAAGAAGCTCTGGGAGGCCGGACTTTCGGCCAGCCAGATCGCGGCCGAGCTCGGCAATGTGACCCGCAATGCCGTGATCGGCAAAGTGCACAGGCTTGGCCTGTCGGGCCGCGCCAAGAGCCCTTCATCGGCAGCGCCGCGGCCGCGCAAGGCGCGGCCCGCGCAGCATATGATGCGGGTGACCCGGCCGATCTCGCGCGGCAACACCGCGCTGGCGCAGGCCTTCGAGGTCGAGGTGGAGGCCGAACCGGTCACCTACGACAACGTGGTGCCGATGAGCCAGCGGCTGTCGCTGCTGGAATTGAACGAGGCGACGTGCCACTGGCCGGTCGGCGATCCCTCCAGCCCGGACTTCTTCTTCTGTGGCGGCAAGGCGCTGTCAGGCCTGCCCTACTGCGCCCAGCACTCGCGCGTCGCCTATCAGCCGGCAGCGGATCGCCGGCGGGCGGCACCGAAGCCGAGCACGCGGTGATTATTTCCTGAGATCGAGCCGGCAGCCGTCACGCGGTGACGGCGCAACAAACCCGATGTCGTCCCGGACAAGCGTAGCGCCGATCCGGGACCGATAGCCACCGCAAGCCGTGGTTACGGGGCCTCGGAGTTACCTTTTTCGCGCAACAATGGGCCCGGGTCCCGGATCGGCGCTTCGCTCCGGACAACGCTGCGCGTTGCCGGAGCTACGCTTGTCCGGGACGACGGCCGAGATTGTTGACGCAGCTGGGCCTACGTCTGCTCCGCCTTTGCAAACCGATCATCCAGCGCATAACCCGCGCCGCGGACGGTACGGATCGGGTCCTGCTCGCGGCCGAGATTGAGCAGCTTGCGCAGGCGGCCGATATGGACGTCGACGGTGCGCTCGTCGATGTAGATGTCGCGGCCCCAGACGCTGTCGAGCAGCTGCTCGCGCGAGAACACGCGACCGGGATGCTCCAGGAAAAACTCCAGCAGGCGATATTCGGTCGGGCCGAGATCGATCGGCCGGCCCGAACGCGCGACGCGGCGCTTGTCGCGATCGAGCTCGATGTCGCCATAGGCGAGCACGGTGGCGAGCCGCTCGGGGCTTGCGCGCCGCAGAAGGCCCTTCACGCGCGCGAGCAGCTCCGGCACCGAGAACGGCTTGACGATGTAGTCGTCGGCGCCGGTCGCAAGACCCCGCACCCGCTCGCTCTCCTCGCCGCGCGCGGTCAGCATGATGATCGGGAGCTGCTTGGTCTCGGGACGGGTGCGCAGCCGCCGGCACAGCTCGATGCCGGACAGTCCCGGCAGCATCCAGTCGAGCACGATCAGATCGGGGATGTGTTCCTTAAGGCGGGTGTCGGCGTCGTCGCCGCGCATCACCGTCTCCACGTCATAGCCGTCGCCTTCGAGGTTGTAACGCAGAAGCTCGGTGAGAGCTTCCTCGTCCTCAACCACCATAATGCGTGCGCCCATGTTGTCGTCGCTCCCTAGGTATTCGGTACCGTCGTGGCGAAGGTCGTCATGTCGCCCTTCGGCCGCTTGTCGGTGATCGCCTGCCCCTCGATCATGTAGAACACGGTCTCGGCGATGTTGGTGGCGTGATCACCGATCCGCTCGATGTTCTTGGCGCAGAACATCAGATGGATGCAGAACGAGATGTTGCGCGGATCCTCCATCATATAAGTGAGGAGCTCGCGAAACAGAGAGGTGCAGATGGCGTCCACTTCCTCGTCGCCCTTCCACACTGCCATCGCCGCCGGCAAATCGTGCGCGGCATAGGCATCAAGCACCGACTTGACCTGCTGCTGCACGAGGTCGGTCATGTGCTCCAGGCCGCGGAACAGTTTCAGCGGATGGAAGTCTGTCTCCAGCGCCGCAACGCGCTTGCCCATGTTCTTGGCGAGGTCGCCGATGCGCTCAAGATCGGTGGCAACGCGCATGGCGCCGACGATCTCGCGCAAATCCACCGCCATCGGCTGGCGGCGGGCGATGGTGAGCACGGCGCGCTCCTCGATGCGCTTCTGAAGCGCGTCGAGCTCGGCATCGGTGGTGACGACGCGCTGGCCGAGCGCGACGTCGCGGCGGATCAGCGCGTCGACGGAATCGACGATCATGCGCTCGGCGATGCCGCCCATCTCGGCGACGAGGCGAGTGAGCTCCTGGAGGTCGGTATCGAAGGCCTTTGCGGTATGTTCAGTACCCATGTCCCGTCTCCTCAGCCGAACCGGCCGGTGATGTAATCCTGCGTACGCCGATCGCTCGGCGACGTGAAGATCTTGCTGGTGTCATCGAACTCGATCAGCTCGCCGAGATACATGAAGGCGGTTTTATCAGAGACGCGCGCCGCCTGCTGCATATTGTGGGTGACGATCGCGATCGTGTAGTTCTCGGACAATTCCTGGATCAGCTCCTCGACCTTGGCGGTCGAGATCGGGTCGAGCGCCGAGCAGGGCTCATCGAACAAGATCACTTCGGGCCGTACCGCGACCGTGCGGGCAATGCAGAGGCGCTGCTGCTGGCCGCCGGAGAGCGACAGGCCGGACGCGTTGAGCTTGTCCTTGACCTCGTTCCACAGCGCGCCGCCGCGCAGCGCCTTCTCGACGCGGTCGTCCATCTCGGACTTCGAGATCTTCTCATAGAGGCGGATGCCGAAGGCGATGTTCTCGTAGATCGTCATCGGGAACGGCGTCGGTTTCTGGAACACCATGCCGACCCGGGCGCGCAGCAGGTTGAGGTCCAGCTTGGGATCAAGGATGTTGGTCTGGTCGAGCAACAGCTGGCCGGTGGCGCGCTGGCCTGGATAGAGATCGTACATCCGGTTGAAGATGCGCAGCAGGGTCGACTTGCCGCAGCCCGACGGGCCGATGAAGGCCGTGACGCGGTTGGTGCCGAGGGCCAGATTGATGTTCTTCAGCGCGTGGTGCTCACCGTAGTAGAAATTGAGGTTGCGCGCGGTCACCTTGGCAGGCGCCTCGGGTAGCGGCTGTGAGCCGGGATGAACGGTCGGCGCACTTACGGAAACAGACATTTCACTCATTTTGCAGTCCTCTCGGCGCCAAGGATGCGCGCGCCAATGTTCAGGGCAAGCACGGTCAGGGTAATGAGCAGCGCCCCACTCCAGGCGAGCTGCTTCCAATAGGCGTAGGGGCTCTGCACGAAGTTGTTGATGGTGACAGGCAGGTTGGCCATCGTCTTGTCGAGACCGAGGCTGAAGAACTGGTTCGATAGCGCCGTGAACAGCAGCGGCGCGGTCTCGCCGGCGACGCGCGCAGTCGCCAGCAGCACGCCGGTGATCAGGCCGGAGCGCGCGGCACGATAGGCGATCCGTTTGATCACCAGCGAACGCGGCAGGCCGAGCGCGCTGGCGGCTTCACGCAGCGGGTTCGGCACCAGCAGCAACATGTCTTCGGTCGTGCGCACCACGACCGGGATCACGATCACGGCGAGCGCCAGCGCGCCGGCGATCGCCGAGAAGCCGCGCATCGGCACCACCACCGCGCCGTAGATGAACAGGCCGATGATGATCGAAGGCGCCGAGAGCAGGATGTCGTTGATGAAGCGGATCACCGAGGTCAGCTTGTCGTTGCGGCCGTACTCGGCGAGATAGGTGCCGGCGAACAGGCCGAGCGGCGCGCCGATGCCGACGCCGATCACGGTCATGATCAGCGAGCCGACGATGGCGTTGAGCAGACCGCCCTCGTTCGATCCGGGCGGGGGCGTGTTCTCGGTGAAGACCTGGTAGTTGAGCCCGGCCAGGCCATTGTAAAGCAGCGTGATCAAAATCAACGCGAGCCAAGTGACGCCGAAGGCGGCGGCTGCGATGCAGAGACCGCGGATGACGATGTCCCAGCGGCGACGGCGCGAATAGATCGGGTTCATGGCGTCACTTTCCGGCCTTGGTTTCCAGCCGCATCAGCATCAGCCGCGCGGCGGCGAGCACGAAGAACGTCAGTACGAACAGGAGCAGGCCGAGCAGGATCAGGCCGGACTGGTGCAGGCCGTCACTCTCGGCGAATTCGGAGGCGATCGCCGCCGAGATCGTGGTGCCCGGAGCGAAGATCGACGAGGAGATGCGGAACGAGTTGCCGATGATGAAGGTCACCGCCATCGTCTCGCCGAGCGCGCGACCTAGCGCCAGCATGACGCCGCCGATGATGCCGATGCGGGTGTAGGGGATCACCACGCTGCGGACGACTTCCCAGGTGGTGCAGCCGACGCCGTAGGCGGCTTCCTTCAGCACCGGCGGCACCGTCTTGAACACGTCGACCGAGATCGAGGTGATGAAGGGCAGCACCATGATGGCGAGGATCAGCGCGGCATTGAACAGGCTGAGATACGACGGCGGACCTGCGAAGATCGCCCCCAGCACGGGGACGCCGTCGAAGACCCGTATCATGAAGGGCTGGAAGGTGTTGGCCAGGAACGGGCCCAGCACGAAGAAGCCCCACATGCCGTAGATGATCGAGGGAATGCCGGCGAGCAGCTCGATCGCCATGCCGATCGGGCGGCGCAGCCATTGCGGGCAAAGCTCGGTGAGGAAGATCGCAATACCGAGACCGACCGGAATGGCGATCAGCATCGCGATGAAGGAGGTGACGAGCGTGCCATACATCGGCCCGAGCGCGCCGAGCACGGGCGGATCGGCCGACGGCGCCCAGCGCTGCGTCCACAGGAACGAGAGGCCGTATTCCTTCATCGCGGGGAAGGCGCCGACGATCAGCGAAATGATGATGCCGCCGAGGATCAGCAGCACCGAGATCGCGGAAAGTCGCGTGATCCAGTAGAAGGTGACGTCGCCGAGCTTGAACGCGCTCAAGGCCTTGGCGCGGTCATATGGTCCGGCGTCGTCGATTACATCGCGCTGAACGGCCATCTCTGCCACGCCGATCCCCTGTACCCAGATTTATAGACGCTTGTTGCCGGTCCCGCGCCCCCGACACAGCACGACGCTGATCGGGGCCCGGTTGTTGTCCCGGCGCTGCGCAGCAGCGTTTCACGCTGCTGCGCGTCCGGGACATGAGAGCCGTTCGCCTCAGCTCTTGATCTCGGCGGCCCAGGTCTTCTCGATCAGCTGGACGACGCTGTCCGGCATCGGGATGTAGTCGAGTTCTTCAGCCGCCTTGCCACCGTTCTTGAACGCCCAGCGGAAGAACTTGATGGCTTCCTGGGAGGCGGCCTTGTCGGTCGCAGACTTGTGCATCAGGATGAACGTCGCCGCAGTGATCGGCCAGGACTTCTCGCCCGGCTGGTCGGTCAGGATGACGTAATAGCCAGGAGCCTTGGCCCAGTCGGCGTTGGAGGCGGCGGCCTGGAAGGCCTCGACGGTCGGCTGCACCGGCTTGCCGGCCTTGTTGACGAGACCGGTGTAGGTCAGCTTGTTCTGCTTGGCATAGGCGTACTCGACATAGCCGATCGAGTTCTTGGTCTGGCTGATGTTGCCCGACACGCCTTCGTTGCCCTTGGCGCCGACGCCGACCGGCCACTCCACTGCGGTGCCTTCGCCGACCTTGCTCTTCCAGTCCGCGCTGGCCTTGGAGAGATAGTTGGTGAAGTTGAAGGTGGTGCCCGAACCGTCGGAACGGCGGACCACGGTGATCGCCTCCGCGGGCAGCTTCACGTTCGGGTTGAGCTTTTTGATCGCGGCGTCGTCCCATTTGGTGATCTTGCCGAGATAGATGTTGGCCAGCGTCTCGCCGTCGAACACCAGCTCGCCGGGCTTCACGCCCTCGAGGTTGACGACGGGGACGATGGCGCCCATCACCATCGGCCACTGCACGAGGCCGTCCTTCTCGAGCTGCTCGGCCTTGAGCGGCGCGTCGCTGGCGCCGAAGGTCACGGTCTTCGCCAGGATCTGCTTGATACCGCCGCCGGAGCCGATCGACTGGTAATTCAGACCGTTGCCGGTCTCCTTCTTGTAGGCATCAGCCCACTTCGAATAGATCGGGAACGGGAACGTCGCACCGGCACCCGTGATATCGGCAGCAAAGGCCGCCGTCGCCGAGGCGGCGACCAAGCCGGCCGCGACGATCGTTTTGAGGAAATTCATGCTGGTCTCCATACAGGGGAGCGAAGCGCCATCCGCGCCCGATCGCGCTCCCCGCGCCGCCCCTTTAGGAGCGGTCGGCTGTGCTTTTACGAAGGTTTCGTGACAGCTGGATGACACCCTCAAGCGATTGGAATCGCTTGATTTTTACGTCGCAACCGAAGTCCTAGTCTGGGGAAAACAGGCTGTAAAAGTGGCGCCCTGCCGGGGGACGCTTTCGATCAGAAGCCGGCCGCGATGACGGTTAAGAATATGTTTCACCAGCGATAATCCGAGCCCGGTTCCGCCCTGCGCGCGGCTGTCGCCGACGTCGACCCGATAGAAGCGCTCGGTCAGCCGGGGCAGGTGCTCCGGTGCGATGCCGGGGCCGAAATCCCGGACCATGACGCGGATTTCCTGAGCCCCATCAGTGACCGCGCTTGAGGTCAGCGACACAATGACGCGTCCGCCCGATGCGCCGTATTTGAGCGCGTTCTCGATCAGGTTCTCGAACAGGCGGAGCAGCTCCTCGCGGTCGCCCGCGATCATCACGGCGGCTTCCGGCAGATGGGTCTCGACATCGACCTGACGCTCCCGCGCCAGCGGTTCGAGCCCGTCCGCGACTTGGCGGATGATCGGCAAGAGGTCGATCAGGGTGTCGGGGCGGACATGGGCCGACAGCTCGACCCGCGACAGCGACAGCAAATCGTCAATCAGGCGCGCCATGCGGGTGGCCTGGTTGTGCATGATGCCGAGGAAGCGCTCGCGCGCCTTTGGATCGTCCTTGGCCTGGCCCTGGAGTGTGTCGATGAAGCCCGACAGTGCGGCGAGCGGGGTGCGCAGCTCGTGGCTGGCATTGGCGACGAAATCGGCCCGCATCTCCTCGACGCGCCGCAGCGGCGTCTGGTCGTGGAAGGTCATCAGCATGCACTTGTCGGCGCCGCCGAAGGTGGTCGGCACCGGCACCGGCGTGATCATGAGCTCCATCCAGCGATCGACCGGAACATGATCGAGATAGGTCGCGCGCCGCGGCTCGGTGGTCGCGATCGCCTCGCGCAAGGCCGTGATAATCTCCGGCGAGCGCAGCGCGAATTGGGCAAGCTCGTTCCTGCGCAGCGCCGGCGCGAGCTGGGCGGCGGCGGCATTGAGGTGGATGACGCGGCCGGCGCGGTCGAGCAGCACCGCAGGATCCGGCATGCCGGCGACGACTGCGGCCACCGCCGCGCTCTCGACCGGATTGATGCGCCTGACGTCGTCGCGCGAGGCGGCGGGATCGTGCAGGCGCCAGGGAATCAGCGCCGCGGCTGCAATGCAGAGGAATACGATGGCAGCGTGCAGCACCGACAATTCGCCGAGCGAAACCACGACGGACAGCGCCAGCGCCGCGGCGATCAGGACGATGGTCGAGTGTCGCAGCCGGTCGGACCAGGGCTGGCTGGAGGGAGAAGATGGGGCGTCGATCGCCATCGGGGAGGGCTTCTCCTAAAAGGCCTGCGCCGGTCAGGCGCCGCTGTCGCTGCGCTCTCTCACATAGGCGGCCTCACGCGCCGGTCCGGGGTCGAGCTTGAGCGCCGCCTGCTGCAAGCGCTTCGAACGTGCGCCGATTATAACTTCGCGAAACGTCAGCAAGATTACAGATATGACGAAGGGGGACAGATAATAGAGGACGCGGAACAGGAGCATCCCACCCAGAAGCTCCTCCCGGTCCATCTGCCAGAGGCCGACCAGCATGGCGGCGTCGAACACGCCAAGACCTCCGGGTGAATGGCTGGCAAAGCCGAGCAGTGTCGCCGAGACGAAGATCACTGCGACCACGACGAAGCCGAGATTGGGCTCGTCCGGGACCAGCACGTACATCGCGAGCGCGCAGAAACCGAGATCGACAATGCCGATCGCGATCTGGAGCAGCGTCAGCGGGCCGCCCGGCAGCACCACGGTCCAAGGCCCGCGGCCGACCACCCGCGGCTGGGTCCAGACCCAGACCACATAGGCGACCAGCCCCACGATGATCATCAGCGCCAGCGTCCGGTTCAGCCAGGCCGGCAGCTGGTCGATCGCGGCGGCGGCCTCCGGATGGTAGGAGATGCCGAGGCCGAGCACGGCGGCATTGCCGAGCCAGAAGGTCAGGCCGGCGAGGAAGCAGATCTTGGCGACGTCGATCGCGTTCAGCCCATAGGCCGAATAGATGCGGTAGCGCACCGCACCGCCAGTGAAGACGCTGGCGCCGACATTGTGGCCGATCGAATAGCTGGTGAAGGCGGCAAGCGCGTTAATCCGGTAGGGCACGTGGGCGTGCCCGATCGCCCGCGTGGCGAACATGTCGTAGAAGGTCAGGGTGAAATAGCCCGCGGCCACGAACAGCGCCGCCATCGCAATCTGGCTCGGCTCGGTGCTTTTGATCGCCTCGATGACCTCGTTGCGATCGATGCCTCGCAGCATGTGGTAGAGCACATAGCAAGCGATGCCGATGACCGCGACGCTGATCGCAACTCCAAGCTTATGCAGGACTTGCTTCTGGCGCAGAAACGTCATCGCCCTGCGGATGGCTTCCAGCATCTAGACCTCGAACAACGCTTCAGCGGCCAGGGTGGCCGGCGGACAGGCGGACGACGCACGGGCACTCGACGAAGCCTCGCCGCCGGCTCCGGCATCGCGCATGCCCCCTGCCCCTCCACTAGCGCGTTTTCGGACGAAGTGGAATTCGCCAATTCGAACAAAAACACGTGCCTTCAATGTTTTAGGCAGGTTGGGGGCTCCTGATGCAAGGTTTGGCGCTTTCGGCGGCAAGGCTTAATGCGAATCTCCTTGGCAATCCTGCGCAGACGCCATGAAGTTTTGATGATTTCAACCGCACAATGTTCCGTCACGGCTTAAGCCGACGTCAATCTATTGGGCACGCCGGCCTGTTGAAAGAGGGGCCGACCCGGATATTGTTCACGGATTCGAATGCGCCGGAGGGTGCTGGGCGCAGAATGGACTCAAGGCGCGGTTACATAGCCGCGGCGATGAGCGCCGGCCTGATCCTCGAAAATCGCCATGGCCGTGGTCATCCGCCGGAAGCCCAGACGTTCGTAAAAACCCTCTTTGCCGGGGACCGCGTAGAGGATGATTTTGCGATGGGTCCGGCATCGCACAAGCAAGCGCTCGATGATCTCGCGGCCGAGGCCCTGTCCCTGACGATCAGGGTGCACGGCAACATCGCAGAGATAGGCGCAGTCGCGACCGTCGGCCAGCACGCGCCCGGCACCGATCAGCCGCCCCTCGTCGCAGGCAAAGGTGCGAAACATGCTGTTGCCGAACACGAGCGCAAGATCGGCCGGCGTCTTGTGGCCGAGCGGCGCGATGCGATAGAGCTCGGAAAGCTCATGCCAATCCACGGCGGCGAGATCGTCGGTCCAGGCAATCGACATTTGCAAAGCCCTCCCCGCGTCAGTGCCGCGCGGCCGCGACCGCCGCGACGATATCATCGTCGTCGGGAAAGTGCCCCTTGCTGCGGCTGGCGACGATCCGGTCGCCGAGCCTGATCTGGAAGATCCCGCTCTTGCCGGGGACGAGGTCCGACTCCAGCGCCAGTTGCCGGCGGAGCGCCGCAGCCACGTCTCTGGCGCGCTTCTCGTATCCGCACGGGCGGCAACAAATGATGGTCACGTCAGACATCTCGTCCTCCTTCAAGCCGCGAGTTGCGGACGCACCGCTTCGATGCCGGCGATCCAGCCGGCGACCGAGCGGCCAATCGCTTCAGCGTGATCCTCCTGAAGATAGTGATGACAGAGGCAAGCTCCGCCAATCGGTCAGGGGCTTCAGGCCGCTGGCGGCGTGCTTCGCGAGACCACCCTGTCGCGCAGCCAGGCACCGATGGTGCAACCCACGAGATAACACGCGAACATGATCAGGCCGAGGTCGAGCCAATAGCCGAAGCGGCCGGGGACCACGTGCGCAAACGAAGCCGCGACCATGGCGGCGGCAAGCGCGGCGAGCCACCGCGCGGTCACCTTCGAGGTGCCGTTGCCGCGCTGGACCACGGAGATCCAGCCCATGCAGAAGCCCAGCAGCAGCGAGCCGACCAGCCAACCCATATGGAACGAAGCCAGGTAGGGCATCATCACCTCACCAGAAATTCGATGCGGCGGTTCTGCGCCTTGCCCTCGTCGGTGTCGTTGCCGGCGAGGGGCTGCGTGCTGCCGTGGCCGACCGCAGTGAAGCGGCTGGCGGGCAGGCCTGCCTTGACCAGATAATCGATCACCGCCTGCGCGCGCTTCTCCGAGAGAGCCAGGTTGAAGGAATCCTCGCCGTCGCCGTCGGTATGCCCGACGACCTCGATATTGGCGGTGGGGCAGCGCAACGCCGTCTCGATCAGATGGTCGAGAATGCCGGCGGAATCCGGATCGATATCGGCGCGCTTCGCCGTGAAGCGGATCTTGCCCTTGGCCAGGAGATCCGAGAACAATTGCTGGCACACGGTGCCGTCGACGGGGCCTGCCGCAGGCTTCACCGTGATCTCCGGCTTGTATTGCCAGTTCTTCGGGAAGTCCTTGCCTGGCCCTGCGCGGATGTCGTTGGCGGCACCTTCATAGAGTGCATCGCCCGACAGCTTCACCTCGCGATCCGTGACCACGAGCGTGCCGGTGGACAGCCGCGACAGCGCGCCGAGCGCTGCGACAACGGCGGTGTTGAACGAGCCGGGCGCGCCGATGCTGGCCTTGAGATTGTCCACGACCTTCTCGTTGAAGAACTTTCGCGAGGCGCTGGTTGCGATTGCCGCGTGCACATTGCTGTCCGGGACATAGCCTGTCAGCGTCACCGTCGCGGCCACCGGATCCTTGTAGGCCTGGAAGATGTAGGGCGGCGCCTTGACGTCGTTGGCGGCGATCGAAAAACCCTCTGGCAGGTTTTTCAGTGCGGCCGCAATCGCCTCGCGACCACCGAGTTCGCGCGCCATGCCCGACAGGTTGACCTTGGTGTCCGTTATCGTGATCTTGCCGTCCTTGAGCTTGCCGATCTGATCGAGCAGCAAGGTCGCGGCGGCCTCGAACCGTGGCGGCGCACCGCGCGCCAGGCCCATCCGATCGGTCACCTCGACGCCGGCGACTTCCTTGCGCGCTGCCTCGGTCAGACGCGCCCGCATCGAGGGCAGCGGCGCGGAGCCCGACAGGGTCACCCGCACCACGTCACGTTCGGCATTCCAGACGAAGGGTTTGGCCTCGGGAACAAGACGGGTCCGGTCGTCGACCAGCCGCACACCGGGGACGGCTTCGACCGCCATCACGGCGTCGCGGCGTCCCTCCTCGGAGAACGCATCCGCCGCCAGGCTGACGTCGCGGCCGTCGACCGCGATCCAGGTCTTGTCCAAAACGGTATCCTTGAGCGCCGCCGCGCTGCGGGCCGACAGGTCCGCCTCGACCGGCAACGTGTTGTTCCAGGCCGCAAATCCCCACATGACGACAAGGGGGATCAGCCCCGGCCACCATTTGCTGGCCCACCTGAAAAGCTTCTGCATTCGACGACCCGAACTCTGGAACCGGAGACAAAACAAACCCTTGGCAGGCTGTCAAACCGGAAATGGTGCCCTTCTGGCGGCCCGGCGTCGACAATTGGAATAACTTTTTGTTCAAGGGTTCTCCCGTAAGTTGAAGGCGGAATGCCAGAGTCCGCCAGCCGGCCATGAAGCAACTGCGTAACAACGTCATCCGCGCCGGGCTGGAAGCACTCTATTTCAGCGGGGCGCACCATCTGTTGCGCCCGCTTTTGTCGGGCGTCGGTGCCATTTTCATGCTGCACCATGTGCGGCCGGCCCGCGAGGCCGCATTCCAGCCGAACCGTCATCTCGAGGTCACGCCCGAATTCCTGCGCGCCACGCTGTGCCATCTGCGCGCGCGCGACATCGACATCATCGACATGGACGAGCTGCATGAGCGGCTGGTGCAGGGCCGGTTCGATCGCCGCTTCGCCGCCTTCACTCTCGACGACGGCTATCGCGACAATCTCGATCATGCGCTGCCGGTGCTGCGCGAATTTGACGCGCCTCTCGCGGTCTATGTCGCGAGCGATTTCGCCGAGGGCACCGGACGTCTGTGGTGGACGGCGCTGGAAGCGGTGATCGCCAAGGCCGAGCAGATCGACGTGAAAATAGGCCATTCCACGCTGCGGCTGGATGCGACGACGCCCGCCGCCAAGCAGGCGGCATTCAACCGCTTGCACGACTGGCTGCGCGCGCTGCCGGGCGAACACGATCTCAAGCGCGAGATCGAAGGCCTCTGCACGAATTACGGCGTCGACATGGAAGCTCTGTGCCGCAGCCTCTGCCTGTCGTGGGACGAGGTGAAGACATTGGCCGCCGATCCCCTGGTCACGATCGGCGCACACAGCATCACCCATTGCAATCTCGCCAAACAGGCAGAGGGGATCGCCGCGCACGAGATGGCGGTGAGCCGCGCACGGATCGAGCAAACCCTCGGCCGTCCCGTGCAGCACTTCGCCTATCCCTATGGCGACCGTGAAGCGGCGGGCGCGCGTGAATTCGCGCTCGCTGCGGCAGCCGGGTTCAAGACGGCAGTGACCACGCGGCCCGGCATGCTGTTCGCCGAAAACGCCGGCCAAATGACCGCGCTGCCGCGCGTCTCGCTCAACGGCAACTACCAGGACACACGAATTCTGCCGGTGCTGACCTCGGGCGCCGCGACCGCGATGTGGAACGGCTTTCGCAGGATTGCGGCGGCCTAGCATCAACCGCATCCGTCCGGGCGGCGGCCGGGACGACACCGAGCGGATCAATGCGCCCAAGCGCTCCGAGACGACAAGATTGACTCCCCTCCCGGCCGCGCCCACAACGCGTGACAACCGAAGGGAGGCACCATGTTCAACGATCTGTTTTCGCTCAATAGCCGCGTTGCGCTCGTGACCGGTGGCTCGCGCGGCATCGGCAAGATGATCGCGGCGGGCTTTCTCAGTGCAGGTGCTGCGAAGGTCTACATCACCGCGCGCAAGGCAGGACCATGCGAGCAGACCGCCAAGGAGCTCACCGCGCGATATGAGGGCGAATGCATCGCGCTGCCGATCGATATCTCGACGGTTGCCGGCGCCGAACTGCTGGCGACCGAGTTCAGCAAGCGTGAGTCGAAGCTCGACATCCTCGTCAACAATGCGGGCGCGGCCTGGGGTGCGGATTTCGACGAGTTTCCGGAGAGCGGCTGGGACAAAGTGATGAACCTCAACGTCAAGGCGCCGTTCTTCCTGACCAAGGCGCTGGCCAGCCCCTTGCGCGCGGCAGCCTCCGCCGAACGGCCGGCGAAGGTGATCAACATCGCCTCGATCGACGGCATCTTCGTCAATCCGATGGAGACCTATTCCTATGCCGCGAGCAAGGCCGGACTGATCCATCTGACCCGGCGCATGGCGGTCAAGCTGATCTCCGACCACGTCGTGGTCACGGCGATCGCGCCGGGGCCGTTCCAGTCCGACATGAACCGCGCCGCGCGCGACCATGGCGACGAGGTCGCAACGCGGGTGCCCGCCGGGCGCATCGGCACCGACGAGGACATGGCGGGCGCCGCGATCTATCTCGCCTCGCGCGCGGGGGATTACGTCGTAGGCACCACCATCGCGGTCGACGGCGGCATCGTCTATGCGAATCCGGGGATCAAGGGGAGCGGATGGGATAGCTGAGGGGCTGCGGGGGCTCGATGTTTTCGCGCCGTCATGCCCCGGCTTGACCAGGGCATCCAGTACGCCGCGGCTTCTCGGTTCAACACCGACGCCTCTGGAATACTGCATCACCCGCTTTCGCGGGTGATGACACCGTTTGTGTTGCGCGAGCCTCAGGCCCTGGCGGTTACGACTCGATCTTCACATACTCGAAATCGCCGGGCTTGTTGTCGATGCCGACCTTTGGCGGCGCAATCCAGGAGGCGAACTTGCCGGTTTCGGTGACGGGCTGCATCAAGGAGGTGATGAAGTCGCCGTCGCTTGCCGACGGCAGCCATTCGTCCTTGCGCTTGGCCCAGGTCGTATCGTCGATCAGGATGCCGTCGGGCGTGGCATGGATATCCTTGAACTCGCCGATGTGGCGGTGGAAGGCGACATTGGGCAGGGTCAGCTTGTAGTCGTAGCCCGCGGTCGAGATCACCTTGTTCCAGCGCAGCATGCCCTTGACGCAGTCCTGGCTGTAATCGTCGCGCAGGCGCATGTTGAGCGCGGTCAGTGCCGGCTCGTCGACCAGCTTGATCTCGCCGTTGATGAACTTGAGCACCGGATAGGTGGCGTTCTTGAGCTGGTGATCGTCCTCGATCTGGGTCTCGTGATAGCGGCCCTTGATGCCGGCGTTGAAGGCATTGGCCGCATTGGTCGACACTTCCGAGCCGAACAGGTCGAGCGATAGGGTATAGTGCAAATTCAGCTTCTTCTGGATGGTCGGCAGGTCGATCACCCCTAACGCGCGGACTCTTGCGATGTCGGTGGGGTCGGAGATGCCGGCTTCGCGCATGGCATCGCAGGTGCGCTGCACGACGCGGGTGATGCCGGTCTCGCCGACGAACATGTGGTGCGCCTCTTCCGTGAGCATGAAGCGGCAAGTGCGCGACAACGGATCGAAGCCCGACTGCGCCAGCGAATGCAGCTGCATCTTGCCGTCACGATCGGTGAAATAGGTGAACATGAAGAAGGACAGCCAGTCCGGCGTCGCCTCGTTGAAGGCGCCCAGCATGCGCGGCGCATCGGCATCGCCGGAGCGCCGGCGCAGCAAATCGTCCGCTTCTTCGCGGCCGTCGCGGCCAAAATATTTCTGGAGCAGATAGACCATCGCCCAGAGGTGGCGGCCTTCCTCGACATTGACCTGGAACAGATTGCGCATGTCATAGAGCGACGGCGCGGTCTTGCCGAGATGGCGCTGCTGCTCGACCGAGGCGGGCTCGGTGTCGCCCTGGATCACGATCAGGCGGCGCAGCATGGCGCGATGCTCGCCCGGGACTTCCTGCCAGGCCGGCTCGCCGTAATGCTCGCCGAACGGCACGACGCGGTTCTCTTCCTGCGGCGCCAGCAAAATGCCCCAGCGATATTCGGGCATGCGGACATAGTCGAACTTGGCCCAGCCGCGCGGATCGACCGAATAAGCGGTGCGCAAGTACACCAGCGATTCCTGGAAGCCCTCCGGGCCCATATTGCTCCACCAATCCATGTAACCGGGATGCCAGCCTTCCAGCGCTTTGAGGACCTGGCGGTCTTCGGCGAGATTGACGTTGTTCGGGATCTTGGTCGAGTAGTCGACGTTCATGATGTTCATGGTGGACCTCCCGTGGGGGACTGATTACTTGACAACTGTCATCATCTTGCGGGCTCGCGAGTAGCGAATGGTGAGCAGCGAATGGACTCTTCTAGTCGCCATTCGCCACTCCTATTCGCTAGACTCGCGTCATATCGAATTTCGGCTTCTGACCGCTGCCGTAACGGCGCAGCGCGCCTTCTTCGCCGACAGCGTTGGGGCGCTGGAAGATCCAGTTCTGCCACGCGGTGAGGCGCGCGAAAATTTTTGATTCCATCGTCTCAGGACCGACGAAACGCAGGCTCGCTTCCATGCCGGTGAGGCTGTCGGGCGAGAAACTGGCGCGCTCCTCGAGGAACACGCGGACCTCGTCGTCCCAATCGATGTCGTCGAGCGCGAAGGTGACGAGGCCGAGTTCTTCCGCCTGCTCGGCGTCGAGCGCGGTGCCGAGTGTCGCCTCCGCGCGCGCGACATCGGACGGATCGGCCTGGAAGCGCGATTGAAGCCGCGTCAGCCCGTGGCTCATCGGATAGGGACCGAAATTCATCGCGGACAGTTCGATCGACGGCGGCGGACGGTTGTCGCCCTGACGCGTGCCGATCAGCATGTAGGAGCGGTCGGCGGCGAACACGAGTTCCGCGAGCGTGCCGGCGAAGCAGGAGCCAGGCTCGACCAGCGCGACCAGCGTGCGCGAGGTGACGTCGATGCGCTTGAGGACTCGCTTCCAGTAGTGCCTGATTTCGTTGACCAGCCAGTGCGCCTTGTTGGCTTCGAGGAAGACGTCGCTGGCGAGCACATGGGCGCGGTCACCATGGCTCTTGAACACCAGCATGGCGATCTCGAGCTCGTTGATGCGCAGATGCAGGATGGCGTCGTCGAGCTCGCGCGCGACCTGGAGCGGCCAGAACGAAGCCCCTTGTGCCATCATGCCGTCAGTGTCGGCCGGCGGCGCCGCTTCCGGCGCCTTGATGGAGATCGTAGCGATGCGCGCGGTGCGATCGATGTCGATCGTGACGAAGCCGTAGCGGATGCTGGTCTCGTCGATCAGGCGCTTGAGCGGCGTCAGCGCGACGCCCTTGCCGCTTCCCTTGCGCTTCGAGGCGGCCGCGAATTCCTTGGCCCGCTCGGCGATCCTCGCCTCCAGCTTTGAGTTCGGCGCGATCTCATCGACGAGGCGCCATCGCACGGCGCGCTTGCCCTTCACGCCCTCCTCGATGGTGCAGAAGAAATCGGCGTGGTCGCGGCGCACTTTTCGCTTGTCGACGACGCGGGTCAGTCCGCCGGTGCCGGGCAGCACGGCGAGCAAAGGCACCTCGGGTAGGGCAACGGCAGACGAACCGTCATCGGCGAGGATGATGTAGTCGGTCGCAAGCGCGAGCTCATAGCCGCCGCCGGCCGCTGAGCCGTTCACCACGGTGATGAAGCGCTGGCCGGAATTCTCCGAGGAATCCTCCATGCCATTGCGGGTCTCGTTGGTGAACTTGCAGAAATTGACCTTGTGAGCGTGGGTGGAGCCGGCGAGCATGCGGATGTTCGCGCCGGCGCAGAACACGCGGTTTTTGGCCGAGCGCATCACGACGACCTTCACCTCGGGATGCTCGAAGCGCAGCCGCTGGATCGCATCCGCGAGCTCGATGTCGACACCGAGATCGTAGGAGTTGAGCTTGAGAAGATAGCCTTCGAACAGACCGCCATTCTCGTCGACATCCATCGTCAGCGTCGCGACCTCGCCGTCGAATGCGAGCTTCCAATGCCGGTAGCGGGACGGGTCTGTCTGGAAATCGATGAACGTCGCGCCGCCTGCGAGGCGCCGATCTTCCCCGGCCATGGGTCACACCCTAAGCTTGATTATGCATTTTCGCGTAGCGTTAGATGCACAATAATGCATCTTTTTGGATGCGTCTAGCCCTTGGCCGCCACGTCATGCACTTTGTTTCATGCCAATGCCGGCCATGGCCGCGTTGATATTACGAGCCCGTTCCGGTCCTACGGGCCTCGGACCTGTCACGCCGCCGCCATCATGCGGCGCGTCCTTGCAGGCCCTGATCGTCGCGCAGGGCCGCTTTCGCGAATTGCGCGATCGCCTCGAGCGTCGCCGCCGGCGCCTCTCGATGCGGGGAATGCCCCGCACTTGAAATGATTTTCACATCGACCGGGCAGTAGCACTCCTCCTGCGCGATCTCGACCTGACGCAGGGTGCCGTATTGGTCCTCCACGCCCTGCAGGACCATGACGGGAACGCGGATGTAGGCGAGGTATTCCGAGATGTCCCAGTCGCGGAATTTTGGATCGAGCCAGGCGCCGTTCCACCCATAGAAGGCGTTGTCGACGTCCTGATGCCAGCGCGCGAGCTTGGCCCTAAGGTCCGTGGTCTCGAAGGCCGTCTTGATCGCGGCGATGGATTTCACCGAGACGTCCTGGACGATGAAATGCGGCGCGATCAGCACGAGGCCGCTGAGGCGATGATCCTGATGCGCACCGGCATAGATCGTCGCGATCGAGGCGCCGTCGGAATGGCCGAGCAGGAGGCCGCGCTTGAAGCCGATCATGTCGAGCAGCCTCGGCAGCACGTCGAGCGCCTCGCGCTGCATGTAATCGAGCGGCCGCGGCAGCGTGACCTTGCTCGACTGGCCATAGCCTGCGCGCGAATAGACGAAGATGCCGGCGCCTGTGGCTTGCTGAAGCTTGTCCGGGAAGTCGCCCCAGAGGCCGACCGAGCCGAGGCCTTCGTGCAGCATGACGATGGTGGGAGCCTCGGTGGACGATGGCGCGAGCCATTTGTATTCGAGGCTGGCGGTGCCGATGTCGAGGAAGCCGGTGAGGGCGAGGTTGGTCATGCTGTCGTTCCCGTTCTTTGCGTCATTCCGGACAGCTCGCAGCGCGAGCTGATCCGGAATCTCGAGATTGTCTTGGAGGCTCGAGATTCCGGGTTCGACGCTTCGCATCGCCCCGGAATGACGAGCGACTAATGCGCGCCCTCCCGCAGCTTGAACCGCTGAATCTTCCCGGTCGCCGTCTTCGGCAGCGAATCCACCACGTCGATCCAGCGCGGATATTTCCACGGGCCGATCTTCTGCTTGACGTGCTCCTTCAGCATCTCCTGCAAGTCCGTCGTCTTCGCACCCGGACGCAGCACGACGAAGGCTTTTGGCTTCAATAGCCCTTCCGGATCGGCCTCAGGCACGACAGCGGCTTCCAGCACGGCGGGGTGTGTGATCAGTGCGCTCTCGACCTCGAAGGGCGAGACCCAGATGCCGGAGACCTTGAACATGTCGTCGGCACGGCCGCAGAAGGTATAGCGGCCCTCGGCATCCCTGACATATTTGTCGCCGGTTCGGGTCCACGGGCCTTCAAAAGTACGGCGGCTCTTGTGGCGTTGATTCCAGTAACCCTCGCCAGCGGAGGGCGCATCGACCAGGAGCTCGCCGATCTCGCCATCGGCGACGTCCTCGCCGGCCTCGTTGACGAGCCGCACTGCATAGCCCGGCACCGGCTTGCCGGAGGAGCCGTACTTGATGTCGCCGGGCGCGTTCGACAGGAAGATGTGGAGCAGCTCGGTCGAGCCGACACCGTCAAGAATGTCGACGCCGAAGCGCGCCTTCCAGCTAAGACCAACGGATTCCGGCAGCGCCTCGCCGGCCGAGGTGCAGATGCGCAACGCCTTGCCGCAGCGCTCGGCCTTCATCGTCTCGTCGTTGAGCATGGCCGCGAACAGCGTCGGCACGCCGTAGAAGATCGAGGGATTGTAGCGGTTCATCAGATCGAACATGCGTGCCGGCGTCGGCCGCTCGCTGTTCAGGATCACGCTGGCGCCGACCGACATCGGGAAGGTCAGCGCATTGCCGAGGCCATAGGCGAAGAACAGTTTTGCGGCGGACAGGCAGACGTCGCTCTCGCGGATGCCGAGCACCTGCTTCGCGTAGGTATCCGCGGTCGCCTGCAAGTTCGAATGCAGATGGCGCACGCCCTTGGGCATGCCGGTGGAGCCCGACGAATAGAGCCAGAACGCCGGCTCGTCCGGATGTGTCGCGGCGGTGGTGAACTGGTCGCTCTCGCCCGCGAGCTCCTCGGCGAGCTGCCTGTGGCCGTTCTGCTTGGCGCCGGAGACCACAACGTGCTCGAGATTGGGCATGCGGCCGACGACGTCCTTGATGACGGGATAGAGCGCCTCGGACACGAACAGCACACGGGCGCGGCAATCGGCGAGAATGTAGGCGTACTGATCGGAGGTCAGCAGCGTGTTGAGCGGCACCGGCACGATGCCGGCGCGGATCGCGCCGAGGAACACGATCGGGAAGTCGACCGTATCCAACATGATCATCGCCACGCGCTCCTCGCGACGGATGCCGAGCCGGCGCAGCATGTTCGCGGCGCGGCGCGTCTGGTGCTGCAGTTCGCCATAGGTGAGCCGCGAGACGGTGTCGTCGAAGACGGGCTTGCCTCCCCTGCCCTCTTCGACGTTACGGTCGAGCAGCCAGGTCACCGCGTTGTAGGATCCCTCGCTCACGGACGTCTCCCCAATTTAGAATTATAATTCATAGAAAGACACCGTGGCGGCTTGCTGTCAATGCCAGCAGGCATTATGTTTCATTAAAACGCGCCGCAGGACATCCGCTAAAGAAGACTCATGATCGAAAGTCCCGACGCCGAATCCCGATTTCTCGAACAGCTCGGCCAGCGCGTGCGCACCATGCGCGCGCTGCGCGGCATGTCGCGCAAAGTGCTCGCCAAAGTATCAGGGATTTCGGAGCGCTACATCGCGCAACTCGAGAGCGGCAAGGGCAATGTCTCGATCGTGCTGCTCCGCCGCGTCTCCGACGCGATGGGCGCACATCTCGAAGACCTGCTTCCTAGCGCCGATCCGACGCCAGACTGGCAGATTTTCCGCGATCTCCTGCGCAAGGCGACACCGGCGCAGATTGCGCAGGCCAAGGATCTGCTCGCCGGCGGCAGCGCGTCTGCACCGCGGCGCGCGCCGTTCTGCGGCATTGCGCTGATCGGCCTACGCGGCGCCGGCAAATCCACTCTCGGCCGGATGCTGGCGAAGAAGATCGGCTGGACTTTCGTCGAGCTCAACAAGGAGGTCGAGCAGCAGAACGGGCTCTCGGTCGCCGAGATCATTGCGCTGTACGGCCAAGAAGGCTTTCGCCGCATGGAGCAGGCGGCGCTGCAGCAGCTGCTTGCGCGCAACGAGCTGATGGTGCTGGCGACCGGCGGCGGCATCGTCTCCGAGCCTCTGACCTTCGACCAGATCCTGTCGTCGTTCTACACGATCTGGCTGAAGGCCGAGCCGGAGGAGCACATGGCCCGCGTCCGCCGCCAGGGCGATCTGCGCCCGATGGCCGATGATCGCTCGGCGATGGCCGAGCTGCGCAACATCCTGCTCAGCCGCGAACCGCTGTATTCGCGCGCCACCGCGGTGGTGGATACCGCGGGCCTGTCCGTCGATGCCGCGGCCGCACGGCTGATCGACGCGGTCCGCCCGGTGCTGCAGAACGAAGCGCGCAGCTTCGGCCTCCGCAGCCTCGCGCTGTAGGATCCCTTTCTCGCTGCATCTACACCCTCCAATTTCGCTATATCCCAGCCCAACAGCAAGCTTTGGGAAGACCGATGAGCGATAGCGACGTCGCAATCTCCATGTTCGAGCGGATCGGCGGCAGTGCCACGATCGAGCGCCTTGTCGATGGCTTCTACGAGCGCATGGACATCCTGCCGGAAGCGAAAGTCATCCGCGCGATGCATGCGGCCGACCTCGGTCTGATCAGGGACGTGCTGAAGCGCTATCTGACCGAATGAACCGGCGGCCCGCGGCTCTACTCCGTCGAGAAAGGCCATCCGCGGCTGCGCCAGCGCCACATCGGCTTTGCGATCGGTGATGCCGAGCGCGACGCATGGATGGCCTGCATGCGCAGCGCGCTGGAGGAGACGGTCACTGACACGAACGCGCGGCAGGACCTCGCCAAGGCGCTGTCCGGTCTCGCCGACTGGATGCGCAACCCGAACTGATCGAGCGTGGTGCTGCCGACCTTTAGCCCGCCCACACGAGCTGCGACGCGGCTAGACCGACCAGTAATGCGGATGCGGGTAGGACCGCGAGCGGTCGCCCCAGTCGAAAGCATCGCCGTCGAACTCGCATGGGCCGCTGCTGAGCTCGTCCAGCGTCAACTCGGTCTGGAACGCCTGCCGGCTTGGATCGTATTTCAGCGCGCTCCACTGGAGAGGATAATGGTGACGGGTGCCGAGCAGCCCGCCCGTCTTGATCACGGCATAGGCGACCATTCCGCTCATCTTGTCCAGCATCAGTCGCTCGATCGTGCCGAGCTTCGTCCCGTCGCGTCCGTACACGGCGACGTGCTCCACGCGATCGCTGGGAACCATGGTATGGTGCATGGCGTCCTCCCTGTTCTCTTGTGCTTGCTCATTATAGCACCGCTTTCGAGACGACGGGAATGCAGCTACAGAAGCTGCGAGCGCACCAATTCCGCGCCCTCGCGCAACAGCGGCAGGAAACGGTCGAGCAGCTCCTGTGCCGGCACCCGGTCGACGTGAGCCCCCATGTTGATGGCGGCGACGATCACGCCGTCATAGCGGCGGACGGGAACCGAGATCGAGCGGAAATGCGGCTCCGCCTCGCGGTCGACCAGCGAATAGCCCTGCGCGCGGTCGGCAGTGATGCGCGCGAGTAGCGCTTTTGGATCAACCTCGGTCTGCGGCGTCAGCGCCTCGCGCTTCATGGTCTTCAGTCGCGCTGCAAGATCGGCGTCATCGAACTGGCCGAGCATTGCGCGACCGACAGAGGTGCAGAAGGCCGGAAGCCGGTAGCCGATCTCGAGGCCGCCGGAGAAAACGCGCGCAGGGCTTCCGCGCGCGATGAATACGACGTCATCGCCATCGAGCACCGCGAGCGACGCGATCTCCTGCGCGCCGGTTGCGATGCGATCAAGGACCGGCTGAAGGACCACGACGAGCTGGTTCGAGCGCAGGTAGGACGCTGCCAGCGTCAGCACATGGGGCGTCAGCGAGAACAGCTTTCCGTCACCGGAAGCGAAGCCGCCGCGCTGAAGCGTGAACAGCATGCGCCGCGCGGTGGCGCGGGGCAGATCGGCGGCGCGGGCAAGATCGCTCAGCGTCATCGGGCCGGCGGTGGTGCCGAAGCACTGCAGCAGCCGCAAACCGCGATCGAGGCTCTCGACGAAATCCGTCGCGCGCTCCTCGCTCTCGCTCCGCTTCAGCTTGGGCATGGCTTCGGATGATCCTGCAAAATAGTGCTTGCTGCCGCGCCCAGGCATGTCATAATTCGCCCACTAGTTCAATAGGCGAACAAACTCCCTGCACAAGGACGTACGCGCCATGATGAGCCAGGAGCAGAACGACCTGATCACCCGCACCGGGGCCAAGGACCCCTGCGGCAGACTGATGCGGAGTTACTGGCAGCCGGCGGCGCTGGTGGACGAGCTAGAGGGTGCGCGGCCGATCCGTCCCGTAAAACTGCTCGGCGAGAGCCTGGTGCTGTTCCGCGACGAGACCGGACGGTACGGCCTGATCGACCGCCATTGCGCGCATCGCGGCGCCGACCTCGCCTTCGGTCGGCTCGAACATGGCGGCCTGCGCTGCGCCTTCCATGGCTGGCTGTTCGACGCCACCGGCCAGTGCATCGAGACGCCGGCCGAGCCGAAGGATTCCAAGCTCTGTCAGAACATTCGCCAGCGCTCTTATCCCGTGGTCGAGAAGAGCGGCATCCTCTGGGCTTATCTCGGCGAAGGTGCGCCGCCGGCATTCCCGGAGCTCGACTGCTTTGTTGCGCCCGGCACGCACACGTTCGCCTTCAAGGGCCACATGGCCTGCAACTGGCTCCAGGCGCTGGAGGTCGGCATCGACCCCGCGCACGCCTCCTATCTGCACCGCTTCTTCGAGGACGAGGACACGTCCACCGCCTACGGCAAGCAATTCCGCGGTGCCTCCGCCGGCTCTGACTTGCCGATGACGAAGATCCTGCGCGAATACGACCGTCCAATTATCAATGTCGAGCACACCGAATACGGTCTGAGGCTGATCGCGCTGCGCGAGATCGACGAGGAGCGCACCCATGTGCGCGTCACTAATCAGCTCTTCCCGCACGGCTTCGTCATCCCCATGAGCACGGAGATGACGATCACGCAGTGGCACGTGCCGATCGATGACGAGAACTGCTATTGGTACGCGATCTTCACCAGCTACACGAACCCGGTGGACAAGACGAAGATGCGCGAGCAGCGGCTCGAGCTCTATGAGCTGCCCGACTACAAATCGCGCAAGAACCGCAGCAACGATTACGGCTTCGATCCGCACGAACAGCAGACCGCGACCTACACCGGCATGGGCACCGACATCAACGTCCACGACCAGTGGGCGGTGGAATCGATGGGCGCGATCCAGGACCGCACCAAGGAGCATCTCGGTCAGAGCGACAAGGCGATCGTGCAATATCGCCGCCTGCTGCGGCAGGAGATCGAGAAGGTGTCGGGCGGCGAGAAGCCGATGCTGTTCCTGGACGAGGCCAACGCGCGCAGCATCCAGGGACCGGCGACCATGGACGGCATTGGCCCGACGCGGGGCTGGGAGACCTACTGGATGGAGGTCGACGTCAAGCGCCGCCGCGGCGCGCCATGGACCGCGCCGGTGCCGAAGGACATCGCCGACAACGTGCACCGGCTGACGGCGGCGGAGTGACGATGCCTTTCGCCGCCGGCGGGTCGCGACCGCGCCTCCACATTCTCCACTGTCATGCTCCGCGAAAGCGGAGCATCCAGTACGCCGCGGCCTCTCGTGGACACACGACCGTCTCTGGAATACTGGATCGTCCGCCTTCGCGGACGATGACAGCGTGGGCTATCCTCTCACCGGGCGAGAAGGAACGATCAAAGTGACTTTCGTCGCGCGCCATGCGCTGTGGTCGGATGAGCAGAGGGACGCGGCGGCGGGCATGCGCCGCGTCGTCGAGGAAAAGAGCCTCGAGGTCATCCGCCTCGCCTTCCCCGACCAGCACGGCATCTTGCGCGGCAAGACCATCATCGCCGCTGAAGCTCTCGCGTCGCTGGAGAGCGGCTGCTCCATCACCACGACGATGCTTGCCAAGGACAGCTCGCATCGCACGGTGTTTCCGGTGTTCACCTCCGGCGGCGGCTTCGGCATGAAGGAGATGGAGGGCGCAGCCGACGTGCTGATGGTCGCCGATCCCAGCACTTTTCGCGTGCTGCCATGGGCGCCCGCCACAGGCTGGGTGCTGTGCGACCTTTATTTCAACGATGGCCGCGCCGTGCCGTTCGCAACGCGGGCGCTGTATCGCAAGGTTCTCGATGACCTCGCAAGCCGCGGCCATGATTTCGTCGCTGGGCTCGAGGTCGAATTCCACATCTTCAAGCTCGACGACGCGCATATGCGGCCCGAGGACGCCGGCCAGCCCGGCACGCCGCCCTCGGTCGGCCTGCTCAGCCACGGCTATCAATATCTCACCGAGCAGCGCTTCGATCAGATGGAGCCGGTGCTGGAGATTTTGCGGCGTGACATCGTCGCGCTCGGCTTGCCCTTGCGCTCGGTCGAGGTCGAGTTCGGCCCCAGCCAGTGTGAGTTCACCTTCGCGCCGAAGAAGGGGCTGGAGCCCGCCGACAACATGGTGCTGTTCCGCTCCGCCATAAAGCAGATCGCGCGCCGGCATGGCTATCACGCCACCTTCATGTGCCGGCCGAAACTGCCGAACGTTTTCGCGAGCGGCTGGCACTTGCACCAATCGATCGTCTCGCGCGGAAATAGCGAGAACCTGTTCATGGCCAAGGAAGCGGCGAAGGACGGCGGCGAGCCGCTCAGCGCGTTCGGCCAGGCGTACCTCGCCGGCCTGCTCGACCACGCCCGCGCCTCCACATTGTTCACCACGCCGACCATCAACGGTTACAAGCGCTACCGCTCCTATTCGCTGGCGCCGGACCGCGCGATCTGGGGCCGCGACAATCGCGGCGTGATGATCCGCGTGCTCGGCGCGCCCGGCGATGCTGCGACGCGCCTGGAGAACCGCATCGGCGAGCCCGCCGCCAATCCCTATCTCTACATGGCCTCACAGATTCTCTCCGGCCTCGACGGTGTCGACCGCAAGCTCGATCCCGGCCCATCGGCGGACACCCCCTACGAGACCAAGGCGCCGCTCTTGCCGAAGTCGCTGCGCGACGCGGTCACTGCGCTGAAGGACGATCCGTTCTTCCGCGAAAAGCTCGGGCCTGAGTTCGTCGACTATTACACCCACATCAAGAACGCCGAGATCGATCGCTTCCTGTCTGAGGTAACCGACTGGGAGCACCGCGAATATTTCGAGATGTTTTAATCGAGGCTCTCACGCCTCCGTGAGGCGACTTCGTCCTACCTGTTCCGACGACATCTGACTGCCGTCCGACGAAGTCATTTTCCCCATCCCTCGAAAACCGGCGGAAAGACGCCGGGTCTAGATTAGCCCGTGATGAACAACGGAGTTCGATCATGTGGGACCAATTATTCAGCCTGATCTATCACCTCTCCTGCCGGACCACCCTGATTGAGATCGGGACGCATCGGCTAGCGCGTTAGCTTCCCTGCCGGACCGAATAGGTAATACGCATTGGCCAAAATGGGCACTTCCATGCGCAAGCTGATTCTGATCGCGGTCCTGTCGCTGGTTGCAACAGAAGCCTTTGCTGCTGGCCCGCGAAGCCTGAGCCTCGCCGCAACCGATGCGAGCCAACAGGCGGCTGAGCAGCCCGCCGCGACGGTCGCGCCGCAGTCGACCCAGGCTCCAGAAGGGCGGGCTGCCGTTCAGACCACAACGACGACGCCCACGCCGCCACCAGCCGCACCTGCTGCAACCGCCGCAACGGCCGCGCAGTCGACTGCAACGCCCGCGAGCGGCACGACCGGCAGCAGCAAGGCGAAGCGACGCCAGCCCTCCTTCGAAGCGCGCGTGATCCGCGAACTGCATCGCCACGGGATTTATTGGTGAGGGCGCAGCTCTCACGACCGCCATTGCCAGCGAAGCGAAGCAAATCCAGACTGCCGCCGAGGATCCTGCTCGCAACGGCGAAGCTGGGGGCGGACGTCGCGCTCCTCAGGGGCCTCAGATTCCCAAATATTTATGCTGAAGATCCGGCGCGGCCATCAGCTCGTCGGAGGTGCCGCTCCAGACCGTCTTGCCGCGCTCGATGATGTAGTGGCGGTCGCAGATGCGGGCGAGGTGATCGACATTCTTGTCGACCACCAGGATCGACTGTCCGCGGCTCTTGAGCAGCGACAGGCAGTTCCAGATCTCTTCGCGGATCAGCGGCGCGAGGCCTTCGGTCGCTTCATCCAGAATCAGAAGCTTCGGGTTGGTCATCAGCGCACGCCCGATGGCGAGCATCTGCTGCTCGCCGCCGGAGAGCTGGTTGCCCATGTTGGAGGCGCGCTCGGCGAGGCGCGGAAACAGCACGTAGATCGCGGCCAGCGTCCAGGGATTGGGACTAGCGAAACGATCGGCGGCGGCGGCCACGAGATTTTCGCGCACGGTGAGGTTCGGGAAGATCTGGCGTCCCTCCGGCACGATGCCGACGCCGAGCTGGGCGATCCGGTATGACGGAAGCTGCCGCACCTCGGCGCCCGCGAAACGGATGCTGCCTGCGCGCGCCGGCGTCAGGCCCATGATGGAGCGGATGGTGGTGGTCTTGCCCATGCCGTTGCGGCCCATCAGCGAGACCATCTCGCCCGGTTTGATCGACAGCGACAAGCCGAACAGCACCTGGGACAGGCCGTAGCAGGTCTCGATGCCCTCGACGCCCAGCAGCGTGTCAGCCATGATGCGTCACCACATGCTGATCGCCGAGATAGGCCCGCTTGACATCCTCGTTCTGGCGGATCGCGGCGGGATTCCCGGAGGCGATGACGCGGCCATAAACCAGCACCGAGATCCGGTCGGCGAGCGCGAACACCGCCGGCATGTCGTGCTCGACGAGCACGATCGAGACCTCTTTGCGCAGCTCCTGCAGCAACTTCACCATGCGCTGCGATTCGGTGACGCCGAGGCCTGCCATCGGCTCGTCGAGCAGCAGGAGCTTCGGCTTGCTCGCGAGCGCAACCGCGAGCTCGAGCTCGCGCCGCTCGCCATGGCTGAGCCTGGACACCACGACATCGGCGCGGTGCAACAGGCCGACGCGATCGAGCGCGGCATGGGCGGCATCGCGCAGGCTCTTCTCCTTGCGCGCATTGGCGAAGAAGCGGAACGACGTACCGGCATGCGCTTGGGCTGCCAGGGCGACATTGTCGGCGGCGGTGAAGTCGAGCAGCAGCGAGGTGATCTGGAACGAACGGGCGAGGCCCAGCGCGCAGCGGCGATAGGCCGGCAGATAGGTGATGTCCCGCCCCGCCAGCGAGACGCTGCCGGAATGCGGCTCGAGGTGCCCCGTGAGCTGGCTGATCAGGGTGGTCTTGCCGGCACCGTTCGGGCCGATAATGGCGTGCAACTCGCCGCTAGCGACCTCGAGCGAGACGTTGTCGGTCGCGACGATGCCGCCGAAGCGGCGCACCAGCTTTTCGACACGGAGTAGGGGTTCAGCCACGGCCAGCCCTCCCGAGCGCGCCCATGATGCCGCCGCGGCCGAACAGGACAATGAGCAGCAAGAGCGGGCCCATGATCAGCGCCCAATATTCGGTGATCTGCGACAAGAACTCTTCCAGCAGCAGGAACACCACCGCGCCCATGACCGGACCGAACAGCGTGCCCATGCCCCCCAGGATCACCATCACCATGAGATCGCCGGAGCGGGTCCAGTACATCACGGCGGGACTGACGAAATCGGTGTTATTGGCAAGCAGCGCGCCGGCAAGGCCGCACATGGTGCCTGATATGACGAAGCAGACGAGTTGGTAGCGTTTGGCGGGGAAGCCGATCGCCTGCATGCGCTGCTCGTTGGAGCGCAGGCCCTGCACGACGAGGCCGAAGCGCGAGTTGACGATGCGCCAGATCAGGAAAATGACACCGAGCAGGCAGGCGAGGCAGAGATAATAGAACTGCGTGCGGTCGCCGAGATTGATCAGTCCGGAGAAGTCGCTGCGCTTGTAAACGGTGAGACCGTCGTCGCCGCCGTAGCGCGCCAGGCCAGAGGCGACGTAATAGGCCATCTGCGCGAAGGCGAGCGTGATCATGATGAAATAGACGCCGCGCGTGCGCAAAGACAGCGCGCCGATCACCAGCGCGTAAGTCGCGGAGGCCGCAAGCGCGACGGGAAACTGGATGAAGCCGCTTCCGACGCCCTCCTGCGCGAGCATCCCGACTGCGTAGCCGCCGATGCCGAGATAGGCAGCGTGACCAAAACTCATCATGCCGCCGAAACCCATGATGAGGTTGAGGCTCGCCGCCGCCAGCGCCAGGATGATGATGCGGGTGAACAGCGTCAGGATGAAGATGTTGCCGGTCAGGTGCGAATAGAGCGGCAGCAGCACGAGGCCCGCCAGCATCAGGGCCGTGACGGCCTTGCTCACAGTGAAAGCCTTCATCGACGATTGGCCGGAAACAGCCCCTCCGGCCGCACCACCAGCACGATCGCCATGAGGAGATAGATCAGCATGGATGACAGCGCGGGCGCGGCGGTGGAGGCCGCGGCGCCGCTCAGCACCTGCCGGAGCAGGTTCGGCAGGAAGGCGCGGCCAAGCGTGTCGATCATGCCGACGAAGATTGCGGCCAGGAACGCGCCGCGGATCGAGCCGATGCCGCCGATCACGATGATGACGAAGGCGAGGATCAGGATGTTCTCGCCCATGCCGATCTGCACGGTGAGGATCGGCGCCTGCATCAGACCGGCAAGGCCTGCGAGCGCGGCACCTAAGCCAAAAACCAGCGTGTAGAGCAGCTTGATGTTGATGCCGAGCGCGCCGATCATCTCGCGGTTGGAGGCCCCGGCCCGGATCAGCATGCCGATGCGGGTGCGCATCACGCCGAGATAGAGCAACAGCGCGACCAGCAGCGCGACCGCGATGATGGCGAGGCGATAGGCGGGATAATGAATGCCGGGCAGGATCGGGACCGGCACGGTGAGCCAGGCCGGCAGCGGCAACGCAAGGCCGGCCGGGCCCCAGATCAGCCGCACGGCTTCGTTGAAGAACAGAATCAGGCCGAAGGTCGCGAGCACGTGGTCGAGATGGTCTCGCCCGTAGAGATGCCGCAGCGCAGTCATCTCGAGCACGATGCCGAGCATGAGCGTTGCGCCAAGCGCCATCAGCGCACCGAGCAGGAAGCTGCCGGTCCACGCCGCGAAGGTCGCGGCGAAATAGGCGCCCATCATGTAGAGCGAGCCGTGCGCGAGGTTGACGAGATCCATGATCCCGAACACCAGCGTCAGGCCGGCGGCGAGCAGGAACAGCAGCAGGCCGAACTGCAATCCGTTCAAGAACTGTTCGACGACGAGCAGCATCAAGACTCTTTCAGGCGCACGCAGTGTCGCGCCGATGTTCGAACACGGTCGCCATCAGTGAAAGAGCTCCCCCTGCCTGTTCAAGGCCGAAAAATGGGTAATGGCAGTATCGTTCCGAGGCAAGTGCGATTTGACAGCAAACATGCACTTTGTTGCATCCCGGCGCACGTGGCCGACACCTGCTTTGCAATGCAAGAAGGTTGCCGTGCGGTATGGGGCAACCTGCCGCACCCAAACGATCATCTCCCCCGGGCAAGCCGAAGGAGGGTGGGAATGTCGTTGAAGCTTTAGCGAGAGATGCGTCTAGTGCGACGTCATCTGGTGGTGAAGGTCGTCCGGTTCAGCGAGCACGCCGTTGACCGTCGAGGCCTCCAGCGCTGCCCATGATTCTGTGGCGGATCGCGATCGCGACCGCATGCGTCCGAGCGACGCGCTTCCATTTGAGCGTGCCGATTTTCGTCGAAAACAATTTGGCCGTTGCCTTCTCCCGGCTCCCGAGCGGGAAGCTTGAGGATCCCAGCCGCACTCTCGTGCCCCGGACGCGGCTCAACGTCTCTTCGAGCAACTTGCCTCCTCCGTCCATGTTGACAGACACTTGCCGCTCGATGACATCTCGGCTCTCGTGAGATGATCGAGATCACGATCATCCTTCGGACGCCCGGACATGATGACGCTGCGCCAGGTTGAAGTGATACGTGCCGTGATGGTGACGGGCACCATCGGCGGCGCGGCGAAGCTGCTCAACGTCTCGGCGCCGGGGATCAGCCGCCTCGTCAAATACACCGAGCGCTCGCTCGGCATCCGCTTCTTCCAGCGCCAGAACGGGCGCTATTTCCCAACGCCGGAAGCCGAGAACATCTTCGAGCAGATCAACGGCGTCTACAAGAAGGTCGACGACCTCTCCGAGATCATCTCGAAGATCGGCCGCGGCGGATTGTCGGAGCTGCGCATCGGCTCGGTGCCGAGCATCTCGCAGGTGATGGTGCCGCGCGCGATCGAGCGCGTCCGCCGCCGCTACCCGGACCTCGGCATCGACATCAACATCCTCAAACTCGAGGAAGCCATCGACTATCTGATGCTCGGCCGCGGCGAGTGCGTGGCGATGAGCTACCGGCTGGAACATTCCGGGCTCGACTTCATGCCGCTCGCCTCGGGCGAGCTCTATTGCATCGTGCCGCCGGGACATGAGCTCGCCGGCCGCAAGCAGGTCTCCGCCGCCGAGATCACCCGCTATCCGCTGATCGGGATCGACCCGAACGACCCTTACGGACGGATCATGGCCGAGATCTTTGCGCGCAACCGCCTCGACTACAACATTACCATCCGCGCGCGCTTTGGCACCACCGTCTGCGCCCTGGTGAAGGCGGGGCTCGGCACCGCCATCATCGACCAGTTCACGGTGGCCCATGGCGGCTATCCCGGAATCGAGCTCTTGAAGATCACCGAGCCGACGCGGTTCGACACCTATATCGCGGTGAAGCGTGGCGCGCCGCTGTCGCTCCATGCCGAGTATTTCATTGATGCCCTGCGCGCCGAGATGCGCGCGGTCGAGCCGTCCCGCGGCAACGGCAAGGCCGTTTCGGCACGCGGGCGGAAGAAATAACACTATGTTAGGTTTGCCGGATAAAAGGGTAATTGTGTTAGGCAGGGGAAAGGCTATCGTCGCGGCTGGAATTGCGCGGATTTCCCCGCTAATGGCCGGGACCGGACGCTCCCAACGAAACGATAGCGAACCATGTCGAAGCGCGAATACGCCGCCAGCAGGAAGCTTCTCACCGGCCTGATCGGCGCGCCGATCGCGCATTCCGCGTCCCCCGCCATGCATGAGCGCGCCGCCGAGGCGCTCGGCCTGCGCGGCCACTACCAGCTCATCGAAGTGGCCGGTGCCGATGCGGCCGGGCTCCGCATGATGCTCGAAGGCGTGCGCCGGCTCGGCTTTGCCGGCGTCAATGTCACCTACCCTTACAAAGAAGCGGTGGTCCCACTGCTCGATGCGCTGGCGCCGGACGCTGCCGCCATGGGCGCGGTCAACACCGTCGTCGTCAGGGACCGCCAGCTGACCGGCCACAACACCGACACCACAGGCTTTGCGCGCGCGGTGGCCCCGCTGCTGGCACCATCAGCCAACTCCGTCGCCGTGATCGGCGCAGGCGGCGTCGGCAAGGCGATCGCGTTTGCGCTGGCGAGCCTGGAGGTGACCGATATCCGCATCTTCGACAGCGAGCCGGCGCGCGCCGAGAAACTCGCCTCGCTGCTTGCCAGGCGGGGCTGCGCGAGGGTGGCCGGAAACGTCGAGGACGCGCTCGATGGTGCAACCGGTCTCGTCAATGGTACGCCGGTCGGCATGCTGCCGAACCGAGACACCCCGGTGCCGGCGGCGCTGCTCAGGGCAGACCTGTGGGTCGCCGATGCCGTCTATTCGCCGCTGATCACGCCGCTGCTTGCCGCAGCGCGACAGAAAGGCGCTCGGATCATGACCGGGCGGCAGCTTGCGATCTATCAGGCCGCCGACGCCTTTGAACTGTTCACCGGCCTTGCTCCATCGACCGAGATCATGGGAGAGGCTTTTGATGCCGTGATGGTTGCGCGCACCGCCGCCTATCAGGCAGCTTGAGACGAAGCGGCCGGAAACAAGGCCGCTTGCAAGATTTGAAACGGGAGGAGAGGACGATGAAATCAACGCTACTGGTGGGCGCGCTGCTCACCGCCATGTCGGCAACGAGCGCCCTTGCCCAGGCGATCAAGCTCGCCGACGTCGCCGAGCTCTCCGGCGGCGGCGCCACCGTCGGCACCAACTGGAAGAACGGCATCGACCTCGCGATCGAGGAGATCAACGCCAAGGGCGGCGTGCTCGGCCGCAAGCTGGAGGTCACCCACGCCGACTCGCAGTCGAACCCCGGCGTCGCCCGCGCCCAGGTGCAGAAGGCGCTCGACGCCGAGCCCTATGTGCTGCTCGGTCCCGGCTATTCCGGCTCGGTGAAGGTCACCGCGCCGCTCGCGGCCGAAGCCGGTATCGCGCAGATCATGGGCGGCGAAGCCGCCGAGCTGACGCAGGCGGGCAACAAGTTCCTGTTCCGCACCTCGTTCGGCCAGCAATCCTCGATGCCGAAGGTCGCCAAATACATTCACGACGAGATAAAGGCGAAGACGGTTGCGGTGGTCTGGGTTAACAACGACTTCGGCCGCGGCGGCCGCGACGTCGTCGTCAAGGAGCTCGACCGGCTCGGCTCCAAGGTGGTTGCCGATCTCTCCACCGAAGCGGGCCAGGCCGATTTCGCCGCCGACGTCGGCAAGATCAAGGCTGCCAATCCCGATGCCGTGTTCGTCTATCTCAATGAGGAAGAGAGCGCGCGCATCCTGAAAGAACTGAAGCGGCAGGGCGTCACCGCACCGCTGATGGGCGAGACCACGCTGATCGGCCAGAAGGTGATCGAGCTCGCTGGCGATGCCGCCAACGGCGCGCGCGGCCATGTCGGCCTCACCACCGATGCCCCGGTCGATCTGATCAAGGCGTTCCGCGAGAAATTTTCCAAGAAGTACAATTACGTGCCTGATCATAACGGCCTGAAGGGCTATCTCGCCGTCTACATGGTCAAAGCCACCACCGAGAAGATGGGCAAGGTCGACCCGAAGAAGTTTGCCGACACGCTGCATGGCCTGACCATCAAGGCCGCCGACGAGCCGGGTATTTTGATGGACGTCACCTTCAGCGACACCGGAGACATCGACCGTCAGAGCTTCCTGGTCGAGGTGGTCGAAGGCAAGCAGGTCGTGAAGCAGGTGCTGCCGAAAGTGAAGTGAGGTTCTTTCGTCTCTCTCCGCTTGCGGGGAGAGACCGGAATTTGCGCAGCAAATTCCGGGTGAGGGGGAGCTTCCGCGAGTCCAACTATTACCGTGCTCGCGAAGGCTCGCCCTCACCGTAGCCGATGCTTCGCATCGGCATTCTTAAGAACGGCGGCGATAGGCCGCCTACGCCTCTCCCCGCAAGCATGACGAACGGGAAGGCAGAACGGCGAGAGGGGAAAATGTCCAGTCTGTTCGATCTTCTGGTCGCGGGACTTGCCACCGGCGCGATCTATGCGCTGGTCGCGGTCGGCTTCACTCTGCTGTGGCAGACTTCGCAGACCATCAATTTCGCCCAAGGCGAGTTCGTGATGCTGCCGGCTTTCCTGATGCTGGCTGCGATGCATGCCGGCGCCCCGTTCTGGCTCGCGATCATCCTCGGCATCCTGCTCTCGATGATTTTGCTCGGTCTCGCCTTCAAGCTGCTGCTGGTTGATCCGATGATGCGCCACGGCGTGCTGCCGCTGGCGATCGCGACCATGGCGCTGGCCATCGGCATCAAGGAATCCGTCAAGCAGTTCTTCAGCGCCGAGGCCTCGCCCTTCCCGTCGATCGTGCCGACAGGCGACATCTCCATCCTCGGCCATGCGGTGTCGCTGCAAAGTATCGGCGTCCTCGTCCTCGCCATCCTCGCCGTCTTCGGCTTGACCGCACTGCTCAACCGCACCTCGCTCGGCCACCAGATGCAGGCGGCGGCGCAGAACCCGACGGTGGCGCGGATCATCGGCGTGCCGGTCGAGCGCATGATCCTGCTGACCTTCCTGATCAACGCCTTCCTGGTCGCGCTGGCCTCACTGCTGATCACGCCGATCTATCTCGCCAAGTTCTCCTCCGGCGAGGTGCTGGGCCAGGCGGCATTCATCGCCGCGATCGTCGGCGGCTTCAACCAGGTGCGCGGCGCAATCGCCGGCGGTCTCTTGATCGGCGTGCTCGACAATCTCGCGGCCGCCTATGTCTCGACGCAATATCGCGCCGCCGTTCCGATGATCTTCCTGATCGCCGTCATCCTGTTTCGGCCGCAGGGCTTGCTCGGCCGCGCCGAGGAGCGCACGGTATGATCAGCTTTGGCAAACCCCTGCAGATTGCGCTCGGCCTCATCGCCATCGCCGCGCTGATCATCGTCCCCATGAACTTCAATCGTTACGGTCTGTTCATCCTGAGCCAATGGGCGGTGATGAGCATCGCCGCGATGGGGCTCAACCTTACGCTCGGCTATGCCGGCCAGGTCTCGCTGGCGCAGGGCGCCTTCGTCGGCATCGGCGCTTATGCGGCGGCGATCATGACCACCCATGGCTGGCCGCTGCCGGCCGCGATTCTGGTCGCGATCGCCTTGAGCTTTGCGGTCGGCTGGGTGCTGGGTTATCCCGCGCTGCGCGTGCAGCACCACTACCTCGCGTTCGTCACCCTCGCCTTCTCCACTCTCGCCTTCCTGGTGTTCCGCAACGAGAGCTGGCTCACCGGCGGCATCTACGGCATCTCCAACATCCCGCGCCCGCACGTCTTCGGGCTAGCGACCAACAAGCCGCTGCCCTTCTATTATCTCTGCCTCGGCTCGCTCGCGATCGTGTCGCTTGCGGTGTGGTGGCTGATCCGCTCGCCTTGGGGCCGCGCCTTCATGGCGCTGCGCGAGAATCCGCTGCGCGCGCAATCGCTCGGCGTCGACACCCGGCGCTACACGCTGATGGCCTTTGCGATCGGCTCGGCGCTCGGCGGCGTCGCCGGCGCGCTCTATGCGCCGCTGACGCAATATATCGATCCCGTGCCGTTCAACCTGTCGCTCTCGCTCGACCTGCTGATGATGGTGATCGTCGGCGGGGCCGGCTTCTATTTCGGTCCGTTCCTGGGCGCGATGATTGCCGTGCTGCTGCCGGAATGGCTGCGCTTCACCGAAGGCTATTATCTCATGCTCTATGCGGTTGCGGTGATGCTGCTCTTGATCTGGTCGCCGACGGGCATTCTGGGAATCCTCGATCGCGCGATGGCAGCGCGACGGACCAAGGCGGCGTCCGCGCTGCGCGCCGTCGCAAAGTCACGCCTGGAGACGGTGCAATGAGCGCAGTCCTCGAGGTCACCAATATCAAGAAGAACTTTGGCGGCATCAGCGCCGTCGATGGCGTCAGCTTCGACGTGCGCGAGGGCGAGATCCTCGGCCTGATCGGACCGAATGGCTGCGGCAAGTCGACGCTGTTCAACTGCATCCTCGGCCAGCTCACGCCGTCAGGCGGCGAGGTCAGGCTGGACGGCAAGGTGGTGACGGGCCTGCGGCCCTCCGAACTCAACAAGCTGGGGGTCAGCCGCACCTTCCAGCTCCTGCAGGTTTTTCCAAAGCTCTCGGTGCGGGAGAACCTGATTCTGGCCGGACAGGAGCACCAGGGCAACATGGCCTCGCGCCTCGTCGGCCGCTCCGATGCCGGGCTGACCGACGCCGCCAACCAGATGATCGGCTTCTTCAAGCTCGACCATCTCGCGGACGAGCCGGCCGGCGGCCTCTCCTATGGCCAGCAAAAACTGCTCGATGCCGCCATGGCCTTCATGGGCGGACCGCGCCTGGTGCTGCTCGACGAGCCCGCCGGCGGCGTCAACCCGTCGATGCTGGCGGACCTCAAGGACCGCCTGGTTGCGATCAACCGCGAGAAGAACGCCACCTTCGTCGTGATCGAGCACAACATGGAATTCGTGATGTCGCTGTGCTCGCGGGTGATGGTGATGGCGGAAGGCAAGGTGCTGGCGATGGGACGGCCGGATGAGGTGCGGAAAAACCTCGCCGTGATCGAAGCCTATCTCGGACATTAGGGAGCGCGAGCCATGAGCGACCCGATCCTCTCTGTTCACAATCTCGTCGGCGGCTACGGCAAGATGACGATTTTGAACGGCACGACCTTCGCCGTGCCTCAAGCCACGATCACGACGATCATCGGCCCGAACGGCGCCGGCAAGTCCACCGTCTTCAAGGCAATCTTCGGCCTGCTCAAGCTGCGCGAGGGCAAGATCAGCTTTGCCGGCCGCGACGTCACGAACCTGAGCCAGCGCGCGCTGCTCAATGCCGGCATCTGCTACGTGCCGCAGGGCCGCAACATCTTTCCCGAGCTGTCCGTGCGCCACAACATCGAACTCGGCGGCGTCGCTGCGGACAAGGGCCTCGATCTTCCCAAGCGGATCGAGGCGGCACTCGACCTGTTTCCGGCGCTGCGGCAAAAAACGATTCAGCAGGCTTCCACGCTGTCCGGTGGCGAGCAGAAGCAGCTCGAGATCGCCCGCTCGCTGCTGCTCGAACCCAAGCTGGTGCTGATCGACGAGCCCTCGATCGGCCTGTCGCCGTTGATGGTGCAGCAGACCTTCGATATCCTCAAAAGCTTGCGCGAACGCGGCGTCACGATCCTGATGATCGAGCAAAACGCTCGTTCGGCGCTGGAGATCTCGGACATCGGCATCGTGCTCGAGCTCGGCCAGACCCGGATGATCGACGACGCCAAGCGCATTCTGAACGATCCCCGCATCGGGCAATTGTTCCTGGGCGGCGCCATGGAGGAGAGCGCCGCATGAACAAGCGTTCGATCGCAACCGTGTCTCTCTCCGGCGCCCTCGACGAAAAGCTGCGCGCCATCGCCTCAGCCGGCTTCGACGCAGTCGAGATCTTCGAGAACGATCTGTTGTCGTTCGGCGCGGGCCCGCGCGACGTGGCACAGCTCTGCAAGGACCTCAATCTCGAGATCTGCGCGTTCCAGCCGTTCCGCGATTTCGAAGGCATGCCGGAGCCGCAGCGTTCGCGCAACTTTGCCCGCGCGATGCGCAAGTTCGACTTGATGCAAGAGCTCGGCACCGATCTCTTGCTGATCTGCTCCAACGTTTCGCCCGTCTCGCTTGGCGGCATCGACCGTGCCGCGGACGATTTTCGCGAGCTCGGCGAACGTGCGGTGAAACGTGGTTTGCGCGTCGGCTACGAGGCGCTGGCCTGGGGACGGCACGTCAACGACTACCGCGACGCCTGGGAGATCGTGCGCCGCGCCGATCATCCGGCAATCGGCATCATCCTCGACAGCTTTCATGCGCTGGCGCCCGGCTTTCCGACCCGCGCGATGGCTTCGATCCCCGGCGACAAGATCTTTCTGGTGCAGCTTGCGGACGCGCCGAAGCTCGAGCTCGACATCCTCTCCTGGAGCCGGCACTTCCGCTCTTTCCCGGGCCAGGGTGACCTCCCGGTCCGCGAGTTCATGGCGGCGGTGGCGGCGACCGGCTATGCCGGGCCGCTGTCGCTGGAGATCTTCAACGACCAGTTCCGCGCCGGCTCGGCGGCCCAGACGGCGGTCGACGGCCTGCGCTCGCTGATCCTGCTGGAGGACCAGCTCGCACCGGACTGGCCAAAGCTTGTCCGCGAGCCGCTGGCGCCGAAATCCAGAACCCACGGTACCGGCTTCGTCGAGTTCGCCGTCAACGAGACCAAGGCCGGCGAGCTTGCTCGCCTGTTCGCGCAGCTCGGTTTTCGCAAGACCGGCAAGCACCGCAGCAAGGCGGTGGAGCGTTGGTCGCAAGGCAAGATCGAACTCGTCATCAATTGCGAGACCGACGGCTTTGCGCATTCGCATTACGTCACCCACGGCCCCGGCGTCTGTGCGATCGCACTCGACGTCGACAATGCGGGCCTTTCCATGCAGCGCGCCGAAGCGCTGAAGGCGCGCACCTTCTACCAGCCGGTCGGGCCGGGCGAACTCGAGATCCCAGCGATCCACGGCGTCGGCGGCAGCCTGCTCTATTTTCTGGATCAGGCCGGCAAGAACTGGGACACCGATTTCGAGCCGGTACCGAGCGAGGCGAGCCCGGACGCGCTGCTGGCGGTCGATCACATCGCGCAGTCGATGCCCTATGACGAGATGCTGTCCTGGCTATTGTTTTACACCGGCATTCTCGACCTGATGCGGCTGCCGCAGATGGAGATCGTCGACCCCAGAGGCCTGGTGCAGAGCCAAGCCATCATCAACGCAGACCAGAGCCTGTGCTTCGTGCTCAACGGCTCCTCCGCCAACCGCACGCTGCCGTCGCGCTTCATCTCCGAGTTCTTCGGCTCGGGCGTGCAGCACGTCGCATTCTCGTGCCGCAACATCTTTGCGACGGTCGCGGAGATGCGCAAGCGCGGCGCGGATTTCCTCGACATCCCTGATAATTACTACGACGACATCGAAGCCAAATACGATCTTTCGCCCGAGCTTATGGCGCAACTGCGCGCCAACCACATCCTCTACGACCGCGAGGGTGACGGCGAATTCTTCCAGGTCTACACCCACATCTTCGACGAGCGCTTCTTCTTCGAGATCGTCGAACGGCGGCGCTATCAGGGCTTTGGCGCGGCCAATGCCGGCATCAGGCTCGCAGCGCAGGCCCGCGAGGTACGGCCTGCGAGCATGCCGAGACTGTAAAACTCTCTCCACGTCATTGCGAGGAGCCCTTGCGACGAAGCAATCCAGAATCTGTCCGCGGAGGGATTCTGGATTTGCTTCGCTGCGCTCGCAATGACGTGTTGAGAGAGCGCTTCTCCCAATTTTCATGCAACTCGCGGAGACTCCCCCTCACCCCAACCTTCTCCCCGCAGGCGGGGAGAAGGAGAGTAGAGGCTTCACTTCATCTTGCACTTGTCGTGGAAACGATCCTGGTCGTTCTCGACGATGGTGGCGACGGTCTTCAGCGCGAGCTGGCCTTCGGCGTCCTTGACCACGTCCTGGAGATAGAAGCTCTGGATCGGGATGTGATTGTTGCCGTACTTGAAGGAGCCGCGCAGCGACTTGAAGTTGGCCTTTTCCATCTCGGCCTTCATCGCATCCTTCTTGCTGGTGTCGCCCTTCACCGCGACCACGGCGCTGTTGATGAGCTGGGCGGCATCATACGATTGTGCGCCGTAGTAGGTCGGCCGCAGGCCGGGATATTTCTTGCGATAATCGGCGACGAAGCGCTTGTTCTGCTCGTTGGGGAGATCATTGACCCATTCCTGCGCGCCGGGCACTCCGAGCGCATTCTCCTTCTGGAGCGGCAGCGACAGCTCGTCGATGGTGAAGACGGTGTAGAGCGGCATGGTGCTCTTGAGGCCGGCCTGGGCATATTGATTGAGGAACTGCACGCCGGCGGCACCGGGGTAGAACACGAAGATCGACTCGGCGCCGGAGGCGCGCGCCTTGGAGAGCTCGGCGGAGAAGTCGAGCTGGCTCGGCCAGACCGTGTACTCCTCGCCCTTGATCTCGCCCTTGAACGTGCTCTTCAAACCGGCGAGCATGTCCTTGCCGGCAGCGTAGTTCGGCCCGATCAGGAACACGCTCTTGACGCCCTTCTGGTTCATGTAGAGGCCCATCGCCTGCGGCGTCTGGTCGTTCTGCCAGGAGGTCGAGAACACGTAAGGCGAGCACAGCTCGCCCGCGAGCTGCGAGGGACCGGCATTGGCCGAGATCAGGAAGGTCTGCGAGTCCACCGCGGTCTTGAGCGAGGCCAGGAGCACGTTCGACCAGATGTAGCCGACGATGAAATCGACCTTGTCGGACTGCACCAGCTTCTCGGTCTTCTGCTTGCCGACATCCGGCTTCTGCCCGTCGTCCTCGTAGATCACCTCGACCGGCTTGCCGTCCATCTTGCGGCCGAGATGATCGAGCGCGAGCTCGAAAGAATTGCGCATGTCATTGCCGATCACGGCGGTCGGGCCGCTGAAGGTCGAGACGAAGCCGATCTTGATGGTGTCGCCGGCGCACGCCGGATTTGCCAGCACCAGCGCCGCTGCGCCCGCCAGCCAGAATGCCGTCCTCATAGCCACTCCCCTCCTTGATTATCGGTCCCGGAGGCGGGGTGATCGCCGCCCCTCGGGCCAGTCTCTATTGACGCAAAATCTGTCGAGCCGCCAATGGCTCAGGGCCCGCCCCTGCACCATATTTCGCCCCAATTGGAGATGGCAAGAAATATAGTTCTACTCACTTCGGCCAAGTCATGGTCAAGGCTGCGGCGCTTTTTCGCGCCACATCGATACACTTGGCCTATTCGACGATTGATGACGCCTATTGGACCGCGGCCCCAGAACCGCACTTAAATGAACAAATAGAGCAGCGCGATTCGAGGGACGCATCATGACCACGACACCGCACCGCGTCGTCATCGTCGGAGCCGGCTTTGGCGGGCTGGAGACGACCTATCGGCTCGCGGGCGCGCCGGTCGAGATCACGCTGATCGACCGCCGCAACCATCATCTGTTCCAGCCGCTGCTCTATCAGGTCGCGACCGCCTCGCTGGCGACCAGCGAGATCGCCTGGCCAATTCGCCATCTCATGCGCGATCGCCGTGAGGTGACAACGCTGTTTGCCACAGTGAGCGGCGTCGACACGGCACGTCGCTGCGTTCTGATCGACGACGGCAGCGAGGTGCCCTACGACACACTGGTGCTCGCCACCGGTGCGCGGCACGCCTATTTCGGCCACGACGAATGGGAGCAATTCGCGCCCGGCCTGAAGACGCTGGAGGACGCGACAACGCTGCGCCGGCACATCCTGGTGGCATTCGAGCGCGCCGAGCGCGAAACGGATCCGGAGAGGCGCGCGGCGCGGCTGACCTTCGTCATCGTCGGCGCCGGCCCGACCGGCGTCGAGCTTGCCGGCACCATCGCCGAGATGGCGCACCACACTCTGCCCGGCGATTTCCGCAACATCGACACGACCAAGGCGCGTGTCGTGCTGATCGAGGCCGGCCCGCGCGTGCTCGCGGGCTTTGCCGACGACCTCTCGGCTTACGCGCAGGCGTCGCTGGAAAAGATCGGGGTCGAGGTCGTGCTGGGGCAACCCGTGACCGAGATCGACCGCGATGGCGTGGTGTTCGGCGGCACGCGGCTCAACGCCAAGACCAGGATCTGGGCCGCCGGCGTGCGCGCTTCGCCCGCTGCCGAATGGCTGGGCGCACCAAGCGATCGCGCCGGGCGCGTGCAGGTCGAGGCGGACCTGACCATTCCGGGGCATCCCGAGATCTTCGCGATCGGCGATACCGTCAGCATCGATGCCTGGGAGGGCAAGCCGGTGCCCGGCATCGCGCCGGCGGCGAAGCAGCAGGGCCGCCATGTCGCCGAGACCATCAAGGCTCGGCTGCGTGGGCAGACGAAGGGTGCGTTCCGCTACAAGCACGCCGGCAGCCTCGCGCAGATCGGCAAGCGGCTCGCGGTGATCGATTTCGGCCGCATCAAGCTGCGCGGCACCATCGCGTGGTGGATCTGGGGCATCGCCCACATCTACTTTCTGATCGGCCTCCGCCACCGCCTCAGCGTCGCGCTGAGCTGGCTCTGGATCTACGCCCGCGACCAGCGGGCGGCGCGACTGATCACGCAGGGCAGTAGCAAGGTGGTGTAGTTCTCCTTCTCCCCTTGTGGGAGAAGGTGGCGCGAAGCGCCGGATGAGGGGTTCTCTCAACTCGAAAGGGAGTTCGTGAGGAGACAACCCCTCACCCGGCTCCGCTTTGCGAAGCCACCCTCTCCCACAAGGGGGCCCGCAAGGGGAGAGGGTGCAGCAGCGCGCGCAGCTCGCGCTACTTCACCAACTCACACCCGCCCTCCGCCAGCGGGCGGAACGCCTGGTCCGCCGGAATCGTCGAGACCAACTTGTAATAATCGTACGGGTATTTCGACTCCTCGGGCTTCTTCACCTCGAACAGGTACATTGGGTGCACGACCCGGCCATCCTGACGAATCGTGGTGTCGCCGAACAGCTTGTCCTTGCCCCTGAACTTCTTCATCTCGGGCACGACGCTCTTGGCATTATCGCTGCCCGTGGCGGCGACGGCGTTGAGATAGGCGAGCGTGGAGGCATAGACGCCGGCCTGATTGCCGCTCGGCATTTTTCCGTTCATGCCGGGCCGCGCGGCGAAGCGCTTGGCGAAAGCGCGGGTGTCGTCGTTCATGTCCCAGTAGAAGGCTTCCATCAGCTGGAGTCCCTGCGCGACCTTGATGCCCATGCCGTGGACGTCGTTGATGAAGAGCAGGAAGGCAACCAGCTTCTGGCCGCTCTGCTGGATGCCGAATTCGGCGGCCTGTTTCACTGCGTTGATGGTATCGCCGCCGGCATTGGCAAGGCCGATAACCTGCGCTTTCGAGCTTTGCGCCTGCAACAGGAAGGACGCGAAATCGGAGGTCCCGAGCGGATGCTTGGACGAACCCAACACCTTGCCGCCATGCGCCTCGATGTATTTCTGTGCCTCGGCCTCGATTCCCTTGCCGAGCGCGTAGTCGACCGTGAGGAAATACCACTCCTTGCCGCCACGTGACATCATCGCGGCCGCCGTGGTGTTTCCGGTCGCCCAGGTGTCGTTGACCCATTGAATGGTGTTGGGCGAGCAGGCCTTGCCGGTGAGATCGGAGCTTGCCGTCGAGGACGCCAGGAACGTCATGCGGCTATCGCGCAAGAGCGAGTTGATGGAGAGGCCGACCGCCGAGTTCGGCACGTCAACGATGGCATCAACGCCTTCGACGTCGAGCCATTTGCGCGCGATGGCGCTGCCGACATCGGCCTTGTTCTGATGGTCGGCATAGACGATCTCGACCTTGATGCCTTTGCCGCCACCGTTGAAATCCTCGGCCGCCATGCGTGCCGCCTCGACTGAGCCCATGCCGTTGGTGTCCTGGAAGATGCCGGAGATGTCGTTGAGCACGCCGACGCGCACGACATTGTCGGATATCTCGGCGCTTGCCGCACCGACCATCAGGCTCGCAGCCAGTGCGAGCGTCCACTTCAGATGCTTCATCGTTCCCTCCCCTGTTGAATGTGTTGCCACGCCGATTGTTGCCGTCGCGGTTCAGATTTTAGACCTGCCGCGCCGGCAGCCTCACGACGAGCCCGTCGAGCGCGGGCGTGAGGTGGATCTGGCAGGACAGCCGGCTGTTCGGAAGCCGCTCGCTTGCGGTGCCCTCGAGCAGCGCATCCTCCTCGTCGGCCATTGCTGGCAGGCGCGCGAGCCAGCTCTCGTCGACATAGACGTGACAGGTCGCACACATGGCATTGCCGCCGCATTCGGCCAGAATGCCGTCGACGCCGTGGCGGGTCGCGGCCTGCATGGCGCTTTCGCCATCACTGGTCTCGACACGATCAGACCTGCCGTTGGGATGGATGAAGGTGATGGCGGGCATGAAGCTCCTCGTCAGGCCGGGATAATGGTGACAGGCAGGCTGTCGAGCCCGCGCAGCGTGTTGTTGAAGCGGCGCTTCGGCTCACCCGCGATCTCGATTTTCGCGATACGGCGCGCCAGAGCCGCCAGCATCACCTCGCCTTCGAGGCGGGCGACGAGTTGACCGACGCACATATGGATGCCGGAGCCGAACCCGACATGGCCCGAGGTGCGGCGGGTGATGTCGTAGCTGTCGGGCTTGTCCCAGCGCCGCGGATCGCGGTTGGCGGCGGCGAGGAACATCAGCACCTTCTCGCCTTCGCCGATCTTCGCGCCGGACAGCTCGACCTCCCGCGTGGTGGTGCGGAAGAAGGTCTGCACCGGGCTTTCGAAGCGCACGGCCTCCTCGAAAGCGCCACGCGCGAGCGAGATATCCTCGCGCAGGCGCTGCCATTGATCCGGGAAGCGCGCGAGGCAATAGACCGCGGCGCCGATGCCGTTGACGGTGGTGTCGAGCCCGGCCGACAGCAGCGAGCGCACCAGCAGTGGCGCTTCGGTCGCGGTGATCTCGCCATCATCGACGCGGTCATGAATACAGGCGCCGAATCCGCCGGGTGCCAGATTCTCGCGCTGGCACTGCTCGGCGACATAAGCCTGGTGCGGCGCCGAACGTTCGATCGCCTCCTGGCGCAACTGGTTCGGCGGTCCGAAGGCGTTGAACACGACGCTCGCATAGGGAATCAGATGCTCGCGACCTTCCGGCTTCAACCCGAGCGCATCCGGAAAGATCGAGAGCGGATAGGCCTCGGCAAGATCCGCGATTGCATCGAAGCTGCGCTTCTCCAGCAGCGCATCGACCCGCGCCTCGGCCGCTGCGGCAAAGCGGTCGCGCACCTGCTTCATCACGGTGGGGGAAAGCACCTTTGACAGCACGGCGCGGGTGCGGGTGTGCGCGGGTGGATCGGCCTCCAGGATCAGGCTGGGCGGCCGCCACGGCGTCTCCTTCTTGAAATCACTGAGGCCGACACCGCGGCTGGAGCAGAAGGTCGCGGGATCGTTCAGCACGGCGTGGACCTCGGCATAACGCGCCACGCCGTACACGCTCCATTTGTCGAGATAGACGACCGGGCCTGCCTCCCGCAGCAGCTCATGTGTAGGATAGGGATCGGCAAAAAAACTCATCGCGAAGGGATCGACGTCGAGATGCGGCACGGCCGCGACGTCAGCTGCTACAGGGGAGCCGGATGCAGTCATGGAAGACCTCCCTCATTTTGAACTTGTGAAACGGCCGCGCTTACCCTTAGGTCATGGGACAAGCCGCGACTCAGAACCCCGATATGCCGCCGTCCTTGAATAGAGCCCGCCAAAAGCCTGCGCCCGCCGAATTCGGGCCGACGCTCGATCTCGATCGTTACGTCCCGGCCTTCATCACCTTCATCGCCAACAAGCTCTCGAACAGCGCGACCGCGTTCTATCAGCGGCAGTTCGGCGTCAACGTCACGGAATGGCGGATCATGTCGCTGCTGGCGATCGAGCCCGGAATTCCGGCCTCGCGCATCTGCCACGTCATCGGCTTCGACAAGGGCCCGGTGAGCCGGACGCTCGCGGGGCTCGAAAAGCGTGGGCTGGTGTCGATCCGCACCGACCCGAACGATGGCCGCACCCATTCGATCTCGCTCACGGCGAAGGGCCGCGCCACCCACGACAAGGTGATCATCGCGGCGCTCGAACGCGAGCGGCGCCTCCTGTCCTGCCTCAGCAAGGACGAGCGCGAGGTGCTGATCGACCTGCTCCGTCGGCTGCACGAAAATCTCGGCGCGGTCACCGGCAGCACTGAGGCCTGACAGATCGCGCGCCGGCCGTCTGCTCCTTTCGTGTCCAGGCTTGCGCCGGCACTTGCCGACGGCACCATTCTGGCCGCGCATTGTTTCCTCCAGGATCAGACGCAGCGGTTCGTCCGCCGTCATCCTTCTCTGGAACGGTTCGCATAAATTAGTTGCTTGGGCAACAAAATAATCGACAAGATAATGCGGCAGGGTGACTGGCGTATTGGGCGAGCTCTTTCACTTCCTGCCCCACTCTCCGCCATTTGCGAGCGCAGCGAAGCAAATCCAGAATCCTTCCGCGGCAACAGTCTGGATTTGCTTCGTCGCAAGGGCTCCTCGCAATGACGACGTGGAAAGCGAGTGCCTGTTCGTCTCGCTAGCTAATAGCTATAAGCCAACCCACTCGCGCGACGCATCATCGTTCAGCCGTGCCACCGCATCGGCACGACGCGTCAGCACGGCGCGCTGGTTGATGTAGCCTTTGTCGGTGATCTCGCCGCCGTCGACCAATGGCGGCTCGGCGAGCAGCAACGCGCGCGTGGCATGGCCGGAGGAGTTGCTGCTCTGCTGTTTCAGCCGCGTCAGACCCTGCGCGATCGCGGTCCTGACCTTGTCATGCGCCAGCACGTCGTTCACAGCCGCCGCGTCGCCCAGCCCGGCATGAGCGCGGCAGGCTGCGATATTCGGAAACACCAGGAACCGCACCTCGTCGCCGCCATGGCCGGTGACGACGATATCCTGCGCGAGCGGCGCCAATGCGGCAATGCCGGCGACACGCAAGGTGCCGACGCTGACCCAAGTTCCGGAATTTAGCTTGAAATCTTCCGCGACGCGCCCATCGAAGAACAGGCCGCGCTCAGGCCGCTTGGCATCGGCAAACCTTACGGCGTCGCCGATGAGATAGAATCCTTCGTCGTCGAACGCCTGCTTCGTCAGCTCCGGCGCCTTCCAATAGCCCGGCGTGACGTTGGGACCGCGCACGCGAACTTCCAGCTTGTCGCCGGCGGCGACGAGCTTGAGCTCGGTGCCGGGAATCGGCACGCCGATATTGCCCGAGCGTTCTGCGAGGAAATGGCAATCGGTCGCGAGCGGGGACGTCTCGGTTGAGCCCCAGGCCGAGACCATCGGCAACGCACGGCCGACGGTCTTGATCGAGAGATCTTCGAGCGCATCCCACAGATTCTGCGGCAGCGCCGCGCCGGCATAGAAAGCGAATTTCACCTCGCCGAAGAAGCGGCGGCGCAGCTCCTCGTCGCCGCGCAGTGCCGCGATCAGCATGTCGAAGCCGCGCGGCACGTTGAAATAGACCGTCGGCATCACGCTTCTTAGATTGGCGAGCGACATCGCAAACAGACCCGGCGCTGGCTTGCCGCCGTCGATATAGAGCGAGCCGCCATTGCGCAGCACGAGGTTGAAATTGTGGTTGGCGCCGAAGGTGTGGCTCCAGGGCAGCCAATCGAGGATCACGAGATCGCCGCGGCTCGGTTCGAGAAACGTCCAGGCCTGCGCCTTGGCCTGTTGGCTCGAGGTCAGCATGCGCTGGGTGTTGATGACCGCCTTGGGCGTACCGGTCGAGCCCGAGGTGAACAGGAATTTCGCGATGGTATCCGGCGTCACCGCGGCGAAGGCTTTGGCGACGTCGGGCGTCTCTGGCGTCTCCGCAATGGTGCGGAACGACAGCGCATCGGCGTCGTCGGCATGACCGCTGATGATCTGCGCCGTGTGCAACGGCCTGATCGCGGCCAGGGCCGCCGCAAATGGCTTGGTTGCGGAGACATAGATCGCACCCGGCGCGAGCAGCGCGATCATGCTCCTGAGCTTGTCGAAATCTTTCGACATCAGCGAATAGGCGGGTGAAACCGCCGCTGAGGGCACGCCGACATGCTGCGCCGCGAGCGCGAGCAGCGCGTGATCGATGCTGTTGTCGGAGAGGATAGCGAGCGGTCGCTCGGCGCTGAGGCCCTGCGCCAGGATCCAGGACGCGGCCGCCCGCACCTGCCGCAGCGCCTGCGCATAGGTGACGGTAGTCCAGGGCGCATCGGCACTGCCGTGCTCGGCGAGGAAGATCGTATCGGGTGTTTGCCGCGCCCATTGCTCCAGCCAGTCGCCGGTGCAGCGCGCGCTCGCGCCAAGTGGCTCGGGCGAGCGCAGCACGATGCTGCCGTCGGCGCGATGCTCTGCGACCGTCCTTGGCGTTGCGAACAGGCTTGCAGCGTCACCGCGTGGGGCGGTCATCATGGGGTTTCCTCCTCCGCCCCGATTCGGGATCGGCGGCCGCCTCGTTCCGGGCTGCTTGGCCGCAATGTTGGGCGGGACAATTGTTGTCGTCAACAACAATCTTTCGCACCGCCCGTCGAGGCGCTAAGGTCGCGCCGAGGGAGACACGATGTGACAAGCAGCGCAGCCCAGACGTCCCCACGCAAACGCGCCGGCAACGGCGCAGTGCAGCGGAGTGACTCCGACGAGGTCGGCCTCGATGCGCTGGTCGGGCACGCCGGCTACGCGGTGCGGCGCTTCCAAATATGGATCTTTCAGGACTTCATCAGGACGCTCGGTGAGGTCGACATCAGGCCGACGCAATATTCGGTGCTGACGGTGATCGGTGCCAATCCCGGCCTGTCGCAGATGGCCGTAGCCAAGCGCCTCGGCATCGAGCGCGCGCGGCTGGTGCATCTGCTCGACAGCCTCGAAAGGCGCAGATATGTGAAGCGGGTCAAGTCGAAGACGGACCGGCGCTCGCACGCGTTGCACCTCACCGCACAGGGCGCGACGGAACTGGCCAAGTTCAAACGACTTGCCGCGGAGCACGAGCGGCATGTCGAGGCGAAGATCGGCAGGGAGAACCGGCAGCACCTGCTTCGGATTCTCGCCGACTTCACCTGACCCCCGCTGCTCATAATTTAAGCAGATGCCCCTAACCGAGCGCGTGCGCTCGACGCCCAGCTCGCGGCAAGGCCCTGATCTCACGATATTATCCGGGTACTTGCCCAACCTCTATACTGTACACAATGGCACATCGCTTGCTTCGAGCCGGGGTGAACCAGTTGCCGGAGTTTTGTCGTCATGGGGGCTGAGCAGCCTGAAACGATCGCCGCGATTGTGGCCGCGCATCGCGCGGGCACGCTGACGCCGGCGCAGACGGTCGCACGGACCTACCAGCGCATTCGCAACCACAACGATCCCGCGGTCTTCATCAGCCTGCGCGACGAGGAGGACGCGATCGCGGAGGCCGAGAGACTTGCCACGAAGGATGCCGCGAGCCTGCCGCTCTACGGCGTGCCGGTTGCGGTGAAGGACAATATCGACGCGCTGGGATTTCCGACCACCGCGGCCTGTCCCGCCTTCGCCTATACGCCAACGCGCGACTCCACCGCCGTGGAGCGCCTGCGCGCTGCGGGCGCCATTATCATCGGCAAGACCAATCTCGATCAGTTCGCGACCGGCCTCGTCGGCGTGCGCTCGCCCTACGGCATTCCCAAAAATTCGATCCATGAGGATCTCGTTCCCGGCGGCTCGAGCTCGGGCTCGGCAGTGGCCGTCGGCGCCGGGCTCGTGCCGCTCTCCCTCGGCACCGACACCGCCGGCAGCGGCCGCGTGCCGGCGATGCTCAACAACATCGTCGGGCTGAAGCCGAGCCTCGGCATGATCTCGACCGCGGGCCTCGTGCCCGCCTGCCGCACGTTGGACTGCATCTCGGTGTTCGCACTGACAGTCGACGACGCTGCGCTGGCGCTCTCCGTGATGGCCGGCCCGGATCAGGCCGACCCGTTCTCGCGCGACCGGCCGCTTCAGCAGCTCACGTCGTTCCCGGCGAATTTGCGCCTCGGCGTGCCACGCAACGGGCAGCTGATCTTCTTCGGCGACAAGGCGGCGGAAGCCGCTTACGGCGATGTGCTGAAGCGCTGGACCGCGCTTGGCGCGGATCTCGTCGAGTTCGACCTTGAGCCATTCTATGAGACGGCGCGGCTGCTCTACCAGGGGCCGTGGGTCGCCGAGCGCTACCTCGTGATCAAGGATCTGCTCGCGTCCGCACCCGATGCGATCCACCCCGTGACGCGCGAGATCACGGCGGCCGGCGCGCGGTTGACGGCGGAGGAGACCTTCTCCGCGCTCTACCGCCTGCAGGGCTTGCGCAAGATCGCCGAGCGCACATTTGCGAACATCGACGCGCTGGTGCTGCCGACCGCGCCGACCGCCTATACGAGCGCGGAGGTGCTGGCCAATCCGGTCGAGCTCAACAGCCGGCTCGGTACTTACACCAACTTTGTCAATCTGCTCGACCTCTGCGGCCTTGCCGTGCCGGCGTCGATGCGCGCCGACGGCATTCCGTTCGGCATTACGCTGCTCGCCCCCGCAGGATGCGACGCGTTGCTCGCCAGCATCGGCCGTGTGTTCCATGCGGATACGAAGCTCCGTCTCGGCGCAAAGAGCGTGGCGCAAGCACCGCTCGCGCCGCTGCCCGCAAGCAGCGGTGAGGAGATTCCGATCGCAGTCGTCGGCGCCCATCTCTCCGGCATGGCGCTGAATGGCGAGCTCAAGGCGCTGAACGGACGCCTGATCGAAGCGACCAAGACCGCGCCGGACTACCAGCTCTATGCACTCAAGACCACGCCGCCCAAGCCGGGCATGCTGCGCGTCGAAGCCGGCAAGGGCGCCGCAATCGAGCTGGAGATCTGGTCCCTGTCGTCCTCTGCCTTCGGCAAGTTCGTCAATGCGATTCCTTCGCCGATGGCGATCGGCACGATCAGGCTTACCGACGGCCGCAGCGTGAAAGGGTTTCTCGTCGAGCCGGAGGCGTTGCCAGACGCACGCGACATCACGGCGTATGGCGGCTGGCGGAAGTATATGGCGGAAGCCGCGACGACATAGGTGCGGTAGGGTGGGCAAAGGTGCGAAGCACCGTGCCCACCATCCATCCGCAAGGATGTTAGGATGGTGGGCACGCTTCGCTTTGCCCACCCTACCGCACCGAGCGAGTCGCCCTACACCGACACCGAATAGATCTCATACTCCCCGCGCACCAATTCGATATGCGCGCGCATGGCTGCCGCGGCCCCCTGCTTGTCGCCGCGCATGATGGCGACGACGACGCGGTCGTGCTCAGCTTGCGACTTGGCGAGCCGTCCGAGATTGCGGAACTGGGCGCGGCGGAACGGCTGAACGCGCACGCGGGTGGCGAGCGTGATCTCGGCGATGTAGCCGTTCTGCGATCCCGCATAGATCGCGTTGTGAAAGCGCTCGTTGACATCGTGGAAACGCTCGGGATTGCCGGCATAGCTCAGCACCCGTAGCTCCTCGTGGATGGCCTCCAGACCATGCCGCTCGGCGGCCGACATGCGCTCTGCGGCAAGGCCGGCGCACAATGCCTCGAGCTCCGCCATTGCCTCGAACATGCTCTTCAGCCGCTCGATCGAGGGCTGCGCCACCACTGCCCCACGATGGGCGCGCGCCTCGACAAGACCGCTCGCCACCAGCTGGCGCAACGCCTCGCGCACCGGCGTGCGCGAGACGCTGAAGCGGCGCGCGATGTCGGTCTCGTCGAGCGGCGCCCCGGGAGCCAAAGTTCCACGCACGATCTCGTCGGCGAGCTGAAGACGTAGCTCCTCGGCGCGCGTGACCTTGTGCAGCGATTGTGAGGGACGGTCGACGCGCGGCACCACCGGCTCGACCGGCAGCGCTCCGTGCGGAAAGTCGTCAAGCGTCATACGGTCTCTTTCGGCTCGTCGATGATGCTGACATGGGCGGCGACGACGCGCCAGCCCTCCGGAAAGCGAATCCAGGTCTGCATCTGCCGGCCGACCTTGCCGGGCACGGTGTCGCGATAGAACAAGGTGGAGGCCACGGCCGTGTCGCGGCCATAGCTCGTAATCACGGTCTTCGCGGTGCGCCGGTTCAGGCCGACCGGCGAGCGGCCGGCCCGGAAGCCGGAGATCGCCTCATAGCCGTAGAGGTTCTCGCCGATGCCGTAGCGCAGCGTGCGGGGGTCGTTGCGGAAAAGCTCACCGAGCACGGCGACGTCGTTGCTGACCAGGGCCTGCTCATAGCGCTCGAACGCGGCTCTGACTTCGGCGATCACGTCGGGAAGATCGATCTCCATCTCAAAATCCTCAAAGTCCCCTTGGCGACGGCGCCGATGCCACGCCCATCTTCTCCAGTGCGTACGCGACGCGCAACGCGACGTCCTCGCGCCACGGCGCGGCGATGATCTGCACGCCGATCGGCAGCGGCTCGAGCGGCACCGGCACGGCGACGACCGGAAGGCCGATAAAGGAGATCGGCTGGGTGTGGATGCCGATATTGGCGCGCACCGGCAGCTCGACGCCGTCGAGCGTAAAATTCACCTGGCCAAGCTTCGGCGCAGTGCACGGCGTTGCCGGCGCAAGCAACACGTCGACCGACTTGAAGATTTCGGCGAGCTGGCCGCGATACCAGCGTCGGAATTTTTGTGCGCGGTCGACCAGCGGCGCCGGCACCATGGCGCCCGCAATCAGCCGGTCGCGCACGGCAGGATCAAAATCGTTCGGGCGCTTGCGCAGGCGATCGAGATGCAGCGAGGCGCCTTCGGTGGTGGTAATGACATAAGCCGCCGCGCGGGCGCGCGAGGCTTCGGGAATGTCGACGATCTCAGTCGCGCCAAGCGCCTTGGCAATGCGGCTGACGGCTTCGACCGCTTCCGGAAACACGTTCTTCTGAAAGTGACCGCCGGCGATCGCGATGCGCAAGCCCGAGATGGACTGGCCGAGCAGCGGCGCCACCTGTTCGACCTCACGCGTGCTGCATGCGGCATCGTCGGCATCCGGTCCCTGCATCGCGTCATAGGCGAGCGCGAGGTCGGCGACGGAGCGCGCCAGCGGGCCGAGATGATCGAGGCTCGCAACGAACGGGAACGAGCGCGCCCGCGACAGCCGACCGTACGTCGGCTTCAAACCAAAGATGCCGCAGAACGAGGACGGCACCCGGATCGACCCATTGGTGTCCGAGCCGAGCGCGATCGGCACCAGCGCGCCGCCAACGGCGCTGCCCGATCCACCCGAGGAGCCTCCGGTCATCCGCGTGGTGTCGTGTGGATTGCGCGAGGGACCGTCGTGGATGTTCTCGCCGGTGAAGTCGTAGGCGTATTCGCCCATATTGAGCGCGCCGACCAGCACGGCGCCGGCTGCTTCCATCCGTTCGATCAACGTGGCGTCGCGCCTGGCTGGCGCGAGGTCGCGGTTGATCTTCGAGCCCGCGCGCGTCACGAGGTTAGCTACGTCGAACAGGTTCTTCACTGCAAAGGGCACGCCGGCGAGCGGACCGACTTTCTTTCCCGCCGCGATGTCGGCATCGATCGCGCGCGCCTTGGCGCGGGCACGGTCGGCGGTGACGTCGGTGAACGAATTGAGGATCGTATCGTGCTGCTTGATACGCGCGAGAGCTGCTTCCGTGGCAGCGAGCGCCGACATCCTGCCGCCCGCAACCGCGCTCGCGATCTCAGCAGCGGTCATCTCTGGCTTGATGGTCATGGCGACATCAGGCCGTGAAAATCGGCGCCGGCTCCGTCTCGTCCGGCAGCGCGAATTCGTCGACGAGGCGGCCAAGCCGCAGCGAGACTTCGAGATTGGCGCGAACGGCGGGTCTCCAGGCCTCCTCGACCGGTAGCGCAAGCGCCTTCGATACGGCTTCGATATAGTCGTCGATATGATTGTCTTGCGGCTCGGCCATCACGCTCCCACACTATCTCAGTGAACCTGCATCGGCGGATGCGGGATCGCCGTCAGCAGTTCCTTGGTGTAGTCGTCCTGCGGATCGCTCAAGACCTTCTCGGAAGAGCCTTCTTCGACGATCCGTCCCGTCCGCATCACAATGACACGATCGCACAACAAGCGCACCACATTCAAATCATGCGAGACGAACAGATAACTCATACCTAGGCGCTGCTTCAGGTCCTGAAGCAGATTGAGGACAACGGCCTGCACCGACACGTCAAGCGCCGCCGTCGGCTCGTCCAGGATCACGAGTTTTGGATGCAGGGCGATGGCGCGGGCGATGCCGACGCGGGCCTTCTGGCCGCCGGACAATTGATGCGGGAAGCGATCGAGCAAGTTGTGCGGCAGGCCGACCATCGTGGCCAGCTCCTCGCAACGGGCGCGCAGCGCGTCGCGCCCGCTGATGTCGCCGAGCTGCATGATCGGGTCCGCAATGGCGCGCGCGGCGGTGAAGCGCGGGTTGAGGCTGTCGGTCGGGTCCTGGAACACCATCTGGATGCGGCTGCGCTGCGGCAGCCGGGCGAATGCGGCAGGCGCGATGCTGCCGATGTCATCGCCGCCGAACTGGATCAGGCCCGAGGTCTGGTCGAGCAGGCGCATCACCATCATCGACGTCGTCGATTTGCCGCAGCCGGACTCGCCGACCAGGCCGACGCTCTCGCCGACGCGAATCGAGAAGCTGATGCCGTCGACGGCGCGGAACACCTCCGGCTCGACGGGCGGCTTGCGGCCGAACAATTTGCCGAGCACGGCGGTCGCGCCCTGGCGGGAATATTCCTTGACGAGCTTTTCGACGAGGAGGAGGGGCTTTGTACTCTCGTCACCCCCGGGCTTGACCCGGGGGTCCATCGACTGAGAGAGGTCTTTCGAAGTGTGATGGATGGCCGGGTCAAGCCCGGCCATGACGAATGGGGATTGCGCCGCTCCAGCCCCCTCCTCCGGCAGCAAGTCTCGCAACGATACACCCAGCCGCGGCGTCGCGCGCATCAGCTTCTTGGTGTAGGGGTGCTGCGGGCTGGCGAAGATGTCGGCAGCCTTCGCGGTCTCGACCACTCTTCCCTTCTCCATCACCACCACACGATCGCAATAGGCGGCGGCGAGGCCGAGGTCGTGCGTGATCAGGATGGTCGACATCGCACGTCGTTTGGTCAGCTCGACGATCAGGTCCATCACCGCCTTCTGTGTGGTGACGTCGAGGCCGGTGGTCGGCTCGTCCGCGATCAGGAGCTGCGGATTGCAGGCCAGCGCGAGCGCGATGACGACGCGCTGGCACATGCCGCCTGACAGCTCGAACGGATAGGCGTGGTAGCGCTCGCGCGGCCGGGCGATCTTGACCTGCTCCAGCGCCTCGATCGCCTTCTCGCCGTGATCGGCGACCTGGGCCTGCTGCACATGGGTGCGCAAGACGTCCTCGATCTGATCGCCCACCTTGCGGATCGGATTCAGGGCAGCGCGCGGATTCTGGAAGATCATCGAGACCTCGCGGCCGCGCAGATCGCGCATCTGGTCCTCGGTCGCGGCCTTGACGTCGATGCCGGAGAACATGACCGAACCTTCGGCGATCCGCCCCGCGCGATCGAGGATGCGCATCACCGCATAGGAGGTCACCGACTTGCCGGATCCGGACTCGCCGACGATCGCCAGCGTCTCCCCCTTGGCGAGGCAGATGCTGACCTGCTGCACCGCCTTGACGATGCCGCGACGGGTGGTGAATTCGACGGTGAGGTCCTGGACCTCGAGCAGGGGCCGGGCGGTCACGAGGACCTCCCAATCAAAAATGGCGAAAACAACCCCATGCACAGTAGAAGGCACTTGATTTCATTGCAGAATTTCGGTCGAAAATTCGCGCGGACAACAGCCATCACGTTCTCCGCTGCGGGTCGACGATGTCGCGCAGGCCGTCGCCGAGGAGGTTGAAGCAGAACACAGCGATCATCAAAGCAAGGCCGGGGAATAGCGCGATCCACCACTCGCCCGAGACCATGAAGCCCGCACCTTCGGCGACCATGATGCCCCATTCGGCGGTCGGCGGGCGGACGCCGAGCCCGATGAAGGACAGGCCGGCGGCGTTGAGGATGGCGTAGCCCATGGTCAGCGACATCTGCACGATCATGATCGGCATGATGTTCGGCAGGATGTGCACCAGGAGGATGCGGAATTCGCCGTTGCCGGACAGACGTGCCGCCTGCACGAAGCCGGCATTGCGGCGGACATTGGCCTCGGCGCGAGCGACGCGGGCGTAGAGTGGGAAGTTCACGATCGCGGTTGCGAGGATGATGTTCTGCACGGTGTTGCCGAGCGCAGCGACGATGCCCATCGCCAGCACGAACAGCGGGAAAGCCATGATGGTGTCGGCGATGCGGCCGACGATGCGGTCGGTCCAGCCGCCGAAATAACCGCCGGCGATGCCGGCGAGCCCGCCCATCAAGAACACCAGCGCGACGGAGGCGACCGCGATGAAAACATCGAGCCGCGTCGCCACCACGACGCGGCTAAAAATGTCGCGGCCGAGCTGGTCGGTGCCGAACCGGTGCGCCGCCGACGGCGGATTCAGCGCGGCGGCGGTATCGGAGGCGAGCGGATCATACGGCACGACATAGGGGCCGAAGATCGCGGCCAGGAGGATCAGGATGAGCAGCGCGAAGGCGAAGCCCGTGACCTTGTTCTCGCCAAGGACGTACCGGGTCTGATCGAGGATCGCGACGAGGCCGGAGGTCCGCGCAGGACCGACGGGTTCGACCGCAGGCGCAACGGTGCTCATGATGTCGTCCAGATAGCGCTTGATTGAGCTAACGCGTAGCGAAGGTGCCTCACCTCTCCCGCTTGCGGGAGAGGTCGGCGCGGAGCGCCGGGTGAGGGTTCTCTCCTCTTGGGGGTTCTCGATTGTGGAGACACCCTCTCCCCAACCCTCCCCCGCAAGCGGGGGAGGGAGCCCACCTTCCTTGGGGCTCGCAACCGACCAAACCTCATGCGCTAGCCCTCCAGCCTGACGCGCGGATCGATCACGCCGTACAAAATGTCGATCACGAGATTGAGCAGCACGTACATGACGGCCATGGTCAGAACGAAGCCCTGCACCGGCGCGAAGTCGGACGAGATCAGCGCTTCCACCGCATAGGAGCCGATGCCCGGCCAGGCGAACACTTTCTCCACCAGCACGTTGGCACCCAAGAGGAACGAGAACACCATGCTCAACGTGGTGATGACCGGAAGCATGGCGTTGCGGAAGGCGTAGGTGACGATGACGGTCCCCGGCGACAGGCCGCTGGCGCGGGCCGTTCGCACGAACTCCGAAGCCAGTACCGCCAGCATCGAGGCGCGCGTCATGCGCGCGATCGGCGCCAGCGAGAAGATCGCGAGCGTCGTCGCGGGCAAGATCAGCTGGCTCAGCGCGGAGCGAAACGCCTCAATGTCGCGCGCGAGCAGCGTGTCGATCAGGTAGAAGCCGGTTACTGTCGGCGGCGCGCTGTAGAACACGTCGAGCCGGCCGAGCGGCGCCGGCGACCAGCCGAGGCGGAAATAGAAGACATAGACCAGCACGAGGCCGGTGAAGAACACCGGCAGCGACACGCCGGCCGTCGTCGTGACGCGGCAGAGATGATCGATCCACGATCCCGGCCGCGTTGCCGCCAGCACGCCGAGCGGAATGGCGATGGCGATCGAGACGAAGAGGCCGAGCAGCGTCAGCTCGGCGGACGCCGGCAGGCGGTTGCGGATCTCGGCCGCGACCGGCTGGCCGGTGGTCAGCGAGTTGCCGAAATCGCCATGAGCGAGATCGCCCGTGTAGCGGAAGAATTGCTCGATCAGCGGCCTGTCGAGACCGAGCTTCTTGCGGATCTGCTCGACGGCTTCCTTGGTCGCGGCAGGGCCGGCGAAGTAGGCGGCGGGATCGCCTGGCAGCGCGCGCGTCAGCAGGAAGGTGACGATGACGACGCCGATCAGCGAGGGGATCGCGAACATCAACCGCTTGCCGATGATTGCTAACATGCGGCAAGCCTCTCGTTCCGCGGCTCTCGGGCGAATGGCGAATAGCGAGTGGCGAGCAGCAGAACGTCCGCCTCGTTGCACACCATTCGCTACTCCTATTCGCCATTCGCCAGAACGCTATTCACTGTTCGCTATTCGCCATTCACCCTACTCACCCCTTCGCCATCGCGCGGTAATCCAGGCGGCGGTGGAACCAGTATTGGTAGCCGCTGATGTTCTTCTGCATCGCGACGTTGACGAAGGGCTGGTACAGCGGGATGCGCGGAAGGTCGGAATAGGCGAGATCGACGAAGCCTTTTACGTCGGCCTCATAGGCTGCCTTGTCGCCGGTGGCTGCGGCCGTGCGCGCGCCGTCGATGAGCTTGTCCATCTCCGCCGACTTGTAGCTCATCGTGTTGAAGACGGAATTGTTGCCGTGATAGCACCAGTAGAAGAAGTATTCGGGGTAATCGAGCCAGCCCGAGAACACGTTGGTGAAAAGCGGCATCTCCTTCTTGTTCAATTCGGTGCGCCAGTTAGCGCCGGGCACCTTGTTGATGGTGGTCTTGATGCCCAGCTGGGCGAGGCTCTCCTGCACCAGCACGCAGAGCGGCTCGTTGACGCCGGCGAAGTTGAGATCGAATGAGATCGTGGTCTCGAAACCGTTGGCGTAGCCGGCCTCGCTGAGCAGCGCCTTCGCCTTGTCCACGTCGGTGTTGAACTTGTGCGGCTGCGGCCAGGCGACTTCGGTCGGCTTGTCCTTGGGCGCGCCGAACATGGGATTGCCGAGCCCGAACAGCACCGCGTCCATGATCTTCTGATACGGCAATGCATAGGCGATGGCCTGCCGCACCTTGGGATTGTCGAACGGCGGCTTGGTGACGTTCATGCCGATATACTGGATGCCGTTGGAGAACGGCAGCGACACCACATTGAGCTTGCCGTTCGCCTTCATCTCCTGAAAATCCCTGAACGGCAGCTCATACGAGATGTCGGCATCGCCGCGCTCGAGCAGGGCCCTGCGGTTGCCGGCCTGCGGCACCATGCGCCAGATCACGCGCTTGATCTTGGGCAAGGGACCGCCGACCCAATCCTCGTTGCGCTCCATGATGACTTCGGTGCCGGCGGTCCACTTCGTCACCTTGTAGGCGCCGGAGCCCGCGGTCTGCTGCTTGGTGAATTCGAGGCCCCAGGGATCCTTCTCGCTGGCGTTCTTCTTCACCAGCTCGGAATTGACGATGCAGGGCACGATGACCGCGAGATCGGGAATCGTCAGCTTGTCCTTCTTCAGGAAATCGACGCGCACCGTATGGTCGTCGAGCACGACGAACTGCTCCGGCTTGGTCAGCGAGCCCGCGCTCATCTGAAAGGTCGGGAAGCCGCCGACGCTGACAGCGCGGTCGAGCGACCATTTCACGTCCTTGGCGGTGACCGGCGCGCCGTCGTGGAATTTGGCGTTCTTCTTCAGCTTGAAGGTGACCGACATGTCGTCGATCTTCAAGTCCTCGGCGAGCTCGCCCTTGAACTTGTCGCGGTCGTAATAAGGCACGCCGCCGGGTCCGCTTTTCATCTCGTGGCTGATCAGGCGGTCGTAGCAATTCCAGGACACCTCATAGCCGGGCACGTTGGTGCCGACGCCGTGGATGTCGAGATTGTTGGGGCCGCCCTCGGAGACGATCAGTAGCGTCTCGGAGCGCGCATCGGCCTTGGCCGAGGAGATCATCGAGGGCATGGCCGGAAGCGCCGCGCCAGCGGCCAATCCGGAAACGGACTTGAGGAAATCGCGGCGCTTCATGAAATCGCTCCAACACAACGTTTTTGGTTGGAGCCGGATTCGCAAGGTTCGTGCCAAGGCTTAATGGAGGCTTAGCCTGATCCTAAGAGATTGGTATTCCACGAGAATGTAAACAGGAGGCCTCTCAAAGCCGATGCGGCACGCTCCTCTTCTGCATACAAGGACAGGAAATTGCCTAAATATTAGGCCGGCGATACAGAGGCCCATTCAGAAGGCGATAGCAGAATCCCTTGAGCAGGTAGCGTGGCGACCTGCTGAAGCGATGAGGATTGGCCGTCATTCCGGGGCGATGCGCAGCATCGAGCCCGGAATCTATCCAGCCGCAGAATGCGCGGGACAATGATTCCGGCCTTGCCGCTCCGCAGCGCCCCGGACTGTGGGGCGGGATCACCCAGGCCAGATCAGCTCCTGCAATTCGACCAGGTCATTCGCCCTCTCCTGCCAGCCTTCGACACAGATATGGCTGTTGAGGTCGCTGGCGCGGTGCAGCAGCATCAGGGCCATCAGGCGCCGCTTGAGCGCGAAATCGAGCTTTGCATAGCCAAAGCCGTCGAGCAGGCTGCGCACCCTGCCCGGCCGCCCCGCCGCCATGAACGCGCTGGGCCCGAGCAGATCGTAATCGCGCGATCCCGCGAGGACGTCGCCGAAGTCGAACAGGCCGGCGAGCGACCATTGGCCGTCATCACAGGCGAGCAGAAAATTCTCCGGAATGTATTCGCCGATCAAGATCACCGGCGGCGCATCCATTGGAATGAGTTTTGCCGCATCGCGCAGGAGATCTTCCAGACCTCCGAGGAATTTCGGCGCAAGGCCAAGACGCAAGTGCCGCGCCTTACAGCCCTGCATCTGCTGGCGCATGAAATCGTCCCAGCGCGGCTCGATGTGCGCGAGCTCTCCGAGCGGGGCGCGCTGCACGGAGGCGATGGTCTCGCCGATCTGGTGCAGCACGCGCTCCTTCTGGTCTTCCGCCAAGTGCGGCCAGGCCTCCGAGCCCAGCGTGCCGGCAAGGCGCGTGATGATCAGGTATGGCCAGCCGTCGCGCATCCCCTCCGCGACGATCTCCGGAATTGGCAGATGCAAGCGGCCGGCAAGCTGCGTCAGCGAGCCGCGCTCGGAGATGAATTGCGCGCGCAGCAGCGGCGGGAAGATTTTGAGGATGAGTTTTTCACCGAGGCCGATGACGAGATTGGTGCCGGTGGAAAATACCTGGGGCTCGCTGGCATCGAGACCGTGGCCGCGCGCGATGTCGAGCGCGTTTCCCAGCCATTGCGATGGATCAGCGCGATAGACGCGGAAGCTTTCTGCGTCGGTGAAGTGAGGGAGTTGTTGCGACTGCGTGATCGTCATTGGCGCTTACTCATGAGAGGCAGAGTCTTCTTTTGTTGAATTGGTGCAAGCCACGGCGATCGTGCACCTCTCCCGCCTGCGGGAGAGGTCGACGCGAAGCGTCGGGTGAGGGTTTTCTCCTCTAGGGGATTGTCCCGTTGCGGAGACAACCCTCTCCCCTGCCCTCCCCCGCCTGCGGGCAGGGCTATCGCATATGGCGAAGCATACTGAGGAGGAAGGCATCATCCCAGCCCGCGCGCTTGATTTTGCGTCGAATCGAGGCGGTGTCGGGATGAGA
>NZ_JADPKL010000072.1:0-926 GCF_023073935.1 Bradyrhizobium sp. 147
AGCGCCTTGCGCACGATCTCGACGCCGGTCTTCTGGTCGTCGTTCTTGGTGCGCAGGCCCTTGAGCTGCTCGGAGGCACGGAGCAGGGCGACGCCGCCGCCCGGGACGATGCCTTCCTCGACCGCGGCGCGGGTCGCATGCATCGCGTCATCAACGCGATCCTTGCGCTCCTTCACCTCGACCTCGGTCGCGCCGCCGACGCGGATCACCGCGACGCCGCCGGCGAGCTTGGCCAGACGCTCCTGGAGCTTCTCACGATCGTAGTCCGAGGTGGTCTCCTCGATCTGCGCCTTGATCTGGGCCACGCGCGCCTCGATGTCGGCCTTCTTGCCGGCGCCGTTGACGATCGTGGTGTTCTCCTTGTCGATCATCACCTTCTTGGCGCGACCGAGCATGTTGAGCGTGACGTTCTCGAGCTTGATGCCGAGGTCTTCCGAGATCGCCTGGCCGCCGGTCAGGATCGCGATGTCCTGCAGCATGGCCTTGCGGCGATCGCCGAAGCCCGGAGCCTTGACGGCCGCGACCTTCAGGCCGCCGCGCAGGCGGTTCACGACCAGGGTCGCGAGCGCTTCGCCTTCCACGTCCTCGGCGACGATGATCAGCGGCTTGCCGGTCTGCACCACGGCCTCGAGCAGCGGCAGCAGCTCGTTCAGCGAGGAGAGCTTCTTCTCGTTGATGAGGATATAGGCGTCGTCCATCTCAACGCGCATCTTGTCCGCGTTGGTGACGAAGTAGGGCGAGATGTAGCCGCGGTCGAACTGCATGCCCTCGACCACGTCGAGCTCGGTCTCGAGCGACTTGGCTTCCTCGACGGTGATCACGCCCTCGTTGCCGACCTTCTTCATGGCGTCGGAGAGGAACTTGCCGATCTCGGCGTCGCCGTTGGCGGAAATGGTGCCGACCTGGGCGATTTCGTCGTTCGAGGT
>NZ_JADPKL010000059.1:0-892 GCF_023073935.1 Bradyrhizobium sp. 147
CCAAGTTTTATCCAGTCCTGAGTTCGCCCCGGCTGTTGGATTTACCCGAATGGGCGGTGGTAGCGACGGGAGCTGGTGCGGAGCCATCGGCATAGCGCAGCGCCAGATCCCGTCGCGGGTTGCAGGTGAAGGCAAACTCCGATGGTGTTTTCCATCCGAGTTGCGAGTGAGGTCGCGTATCGTTGTAGTCGGCCCGCCAATGTCCGAGTTCGACCCGGGCCTGGGCCAGCGACGTGAACAGCGTCTCGTTCAACAATTCGTCTCGGAGACGGCCATTGAAGCTTTCGATGAAGGCATTCTGCGTCGGCTTGCCGGGCGCGATGTAATGCCAGGCGACGCGGCTCTGATCGGCCCATGTCAGGATGGCGTTGCTGGTCAATTCGGTGCCGTTGTCGCTGACCACCATTTTGGGCTTGCCGCGCTCGATGATCAGCCGGTCCAGCTCCCGCGCCACCCGCGAGCCCGACAGCGAGGTGTCGGCCACCAACGCTAGGCATTCGCGCGTGCACTCGTCGACCACGGTCAGGATGCGGAAGCGGCGGCCATCGGTGAGCTGGTCCGAGACGAAGTCGAGCGACCAGCGGTCATTCGGCGCTATAGGCACCACCATCGGCGCCCTGGTCCCGAGCGCCCGCTTGCGGCCACCACGGCGACGGACCGCGAGCCTCTCTTCCTGGTAGAGCCGGAACAGTTTCTTGTGGTTGACCAGATAGCCCTCCCGCCTGAGCAGAACATGCAGGCGCCGATAGCCGAAGCGACGGCGCACCTCGGCAATCGCTCTCATGCGTTGGCGTAGGGCCGCGTCGTCCGCCCGGGTCGTCCGATATCTGATGGTCATGCGGCAACAGCCGATGGCTTTACACGCCCGCCGTTCGCTCATCCCGTGGGCGTC